>JAKOOI010000019.1 GCA_022701475.1 Weeksellaceae bacterium | reverse complement strand
AAGGATAGGTGATGGTTGATAGGTGCAGGATGTAAAATTCAAGGTTCTGGTCAGAGGCAATAGGTGATCAAAGGGCTTCTTTGTGTATCCTTCTTCTATCCTCTGTTCCATCTGTTCTCTTCTCTTTTTTACTCCTGTGGTTATACTTTCACCATGTTGTGGCTCTCATCAAGGCTACCGGAAACAGGCCGCCCCTACGGGGCTCAATGCGTCGTGTCACCTTCTGCTATGAACAGGACGCTCCTACGGAGCTCTATGCGTTGTAGAACCTTCAGCTATGAACAGACCAATCCTGCGGAGCTTATGCTGCTTGGTATTTTTCAAAGTAATTAATCACGTTCACGCCGCAAAAAATGATACAATAAAAGCTTTGCAGAACATGGAAATATCCATCAGCCGGAAGGCCGGTCTTCAGACAACCGCTGAACCGCGGCTGCCATCTAGCCCCGATAGCAGCGACATCCTTTTTTTGCCGCGGGACAAGCCAGGATAAGAAAAAGATACAGCGGATAGCGGGATAAAGCTCCTGATTTAAATTCAAAATTCAAGGTTCAAAATTTAAGGCTCGAAGATCCAAGGAGCTGAATTCAGATTCGAAGTCAAGCTAAGATAAGGCGTAAAAGTTCAAATATAGGGAATGGAAGGGTTATTTTAGCGTATCCTAACCTGCTCTCGCTTAATCTCATCTCATCTCATCTCATCTGTATAGCTGTACTAGAGGAATAGATCAGAGGGAATAATATTTCGACAGATTTTGTTTTAGGCGGATCCTCAGGCAATGCTGCTGCAGTGGAATAGATATGCTTTGATGTTCATATCATCTCATATATCAATTCCGCTTTGGTTTCTTATGTGCTGCTATGGTAACAGGAAGGCTTTTCTGGATCCTTAATACGAAATGACTGGATAGGGTGCTTAATGAGTATTAAGTGCAAAAGAAGACCTCCGGAACGTTCCGGAGGCACTGAATTTTTTAATTGGAATATCCTATCAATTCTTCTTTTTTGGAATTGTAGATTTTATATTCCAGGTACTTAAAAGAATCTCTTGGAATAACGGTGACCCATTTTTTGTATTTCATAAACCACTTCATCTGAATGCTGTTCAGGCCTTTTGTAAGATAGGCTTCCACAAACGGATGTACATGGAGGTAAAGTTTTCCTTTTTCCTTTTGCATGATGGTTCTCAGGGCTTCGCCCATTTTTTCCACGATAACGATCGGAGCTATGATTTCTCCGTCTTTATTCGGGTTTTCTTCTTTGGTTTCGATCTGTTTTTCCGGACGGTTCCTCTGTCTGGTGATCTGTATTAATCCGAATTTACTCGGCGGAAGGATTTTATGGCGCGCTTTATCGCGTTTCATTTCCTCTTTCAGGTGCTCATAGAGATCTCTTCTATGATCGGGGTTCGTCATGTCGATGAAGTCGATAACAATGATCCCGCCCATATCGCGGAGCCGGAGCTGCCTTGCGATTTCGGTGGCGGCCATTTTATTCACTCTCAAAGCATGTTCTTTGTTGACGGCTGCTCCGGTGGTAATGTTGTTTCCGGAGTTTACGTCGACTACGTGCAGGGCTTCCGTATGTTCTATGACAAGATAGGCCCCTTTTGAGCTGGGAATATTGACATGTTTCCCAAAGCTTTGCTTGAGCTGTTTTTCCACATTGTAATATTCCAGAAGCGGAATATGGGAATTATGGAAATGGACGATGTTCTTTCTTTCGGGGGCAATAACTTCCACGTAATTCTTCATTTCCTCCACCATCTGCTCATCGTCACAGGTGATGCTTACAAAATCCTGGTTGAAATTATCCCTTAAAATAGCGGAGGCCTTATCGTCTTCACTCAAGACCCTTGACGGAACTTTATTTTTCTGTATATTTTTGAAGGTGGTTTCCCATTTCTGAATCAGCTGATTCATGTCGTTGTGCAGGTCTGCCACTTTTTTGCCTTCGGCAACGGTTCTGATAATCACTCCGAAACCTTCAGGCTTAATGCTGTCGATCAGGGTACGGAGCCGTTCTTTTTCTTCAAAGCTGCTTACTTTTTTGGAAATTGAAACTTTATTATCAAAAGGAATAAGTACCAGGAAACGCCCGGTCAGGGAAATCTGGGTAGAAATTCTCGGTCCTTTGGTGGAGATCGGTTCTTTGGTGATCTGCAGCAGGACAAGATCGTCTTTGGCAATTACTTTGTCTACAGTTCCGTTTTTATCTATTTCAGGCTGAATTTCAAAATTTTTCAGGCTGGAGGTGTTTTGCTTTTTGGAAATGGTATCTTTCAGAAATTTTCTGTAGGTAAGATACTGCGGTCCCAGGTCCTGATAATGCAGGAAAGCATCCTTTTCGTAGCCGATGTTTACAAAGGCTGCATTAAGGTTCGGGGCAAGTTTTTTCACTTTTCCGATAAACAGGTCTCCAACTATAAAATCGCTTTTGTCTTCTTGCTCATGAAGTTCGCAAAGTCTTCCGTCTTCCAGCAGGGCGATCTTGGTAAGATCATCTTCATGCGAAACGATTAGTTCTTTCTTCATTTTATTGTAAGATAAAAATTAGTAAGACGGCAGAAAGGAGCAGTAGAATTCATCATATCATATCAGGTATTTTCTGATCAGGAATTAGAATAAGGAATATCGTCTGATGAACCTCTCTTTTTCTGACATCTTATAGTTGCAAAACAAATATAGTCGGTGAGTTTTAAAAAAATAAAAAGCACCAACTATATCGTTATATTGTAATCTCAAGAAGAGGAGATTATTTTTTCTTATGTCTGTTTGCTCTTCTTCTTTTCTTTCTTTTGTGAGTTGCAACCTTGTGTCTTTTTCTTTTTTTTCCGCTTGGCATAATTATAATTTTTTAGTAACTAGTTAATATTCAGTTAATTCTTTATTTTACAGTAACTTTCGTTTTTACTTTCTCAACGAAAGATTTTGATGGCTTGAAAGCAGGAATATTGTGAGCAGGGATTTCAATAGCAGTATTTTTGGAGATATTTCTTCCCGTTTTTGCTGCTCTTGTTTTAATGATAAAAGATCCAAATCCTCTCAGATAAACATTATCTCCATTATACATAGAAGTCCTGATTTCCTGCATAAAAGCCTCTACAACTTTCTGTGTTTCATTCTTTTCGGTTCCCAACTTATTTGAGATGGTGTTTACCAATTCTGCCTTTGTCATTTCCTTATTTTAATTTTAAATTTTAGGTGTGCAAATTTAGTTAAAAAAATTGAATATTAACAAATTAGTGGCAAAATATTTTT
>JAKOOI010000591.1 GCA_022701475.1 Weeksellaceae bacterium | reverse complement strand
GCAGCAAAGTTTTCACTTACGTCGATATCTTTTCCGGCTTTGTCTTTTTCATGGAATTCGGATTTCTTTTTAAGTAAATCCTTGATATCCTGAGCCGATTTTACCAGTGAATTGATTTTATCTCTTAATACCTGGTATTGCTGCCAAGGCTGGGCATAGGTATCAGGTACCTGCTGGGCTTTAGCTTCAAGGGTTTTTTCGAAAATCTTTTCGTTCTTTCTTTCTGTTAAAGTCCGGGTTTCATTAAGAGCTTTTGTAGAGTCATAATATGACCTGATGATTTCTGCATCAATATTTAGGGCCATCATCGCGATGAACACCAAATACATCAGGTTGATCATCTTCTGACGAGGGGTCTGTTTTCCTTTTGCCATTCTCTTTTCTTTATTTTTTTATTACGCGGTTAAATAGAAATGGTTAGGAATTAAGATTTCATAGCGGTTAACATACCTCCATACACTCTGTTCAGATTGTTTAAGTTGGAAGTAAGGCCTTGCAGCTCCTGGTTGAATTTTTCTGATTGTTCAGCAGATTTCTGCATATCCTGTACATACTTTTTAGCAAATTCAGACTGTCTTTGTCCGTTTTCCAGCTGCATCGTATATAAAGCATTCATGCTTTCCATATGCTGGGCAGCTTTATTAAGCTGTTCGTTATATTTATGGGTGGAAGCGGATACGTCTACCGTCTGGTTGATCTGGTCAACGGAATTGGAGAACTTATCGATTCCTGTTCTTAATCTTTCAAATAACTGAACATCCAGTTTTGCATCCTGCAGCATTTTGTCCAGCTTGGTGGAAAGGGTGTTTTCCATTTCGGCAAACTGTGCAGCGGCAGCAGCGGCAGCATTGCTTTTTGATACATTTGAATGTAGAGGGTTGGGGTTGGCATCCTTGTCCAATAATTCAGGATACACATTTTCCCACGCATAAGACTCTTCTGATTTCGGTGGATCGAAAGCGAAGATGATGAAGATGATAGCTTCCGTGATAAGTCCCACTGTAAGAGCGATGTTCCCGTTGATTGGGCCCAGCGTAATGTGAGTAATTTTAAGCCAAGCTCCAAGAATTACAATTGCAGCACCGAATGAATAAAAGAAATTCATCCAAGCATCTTTAGTCTTAAACATATAAGTTAGATTTTTTTAGTGTTAAATAAAAATTGTTGTAAAAAAAGTGTGATTGATTATCTGTTGACTCTTCTAGGTTTAACAGCCGCTTCAGGAATATCCTGCACTGTTCTGAATCCGATATAGCTTCTTGCAGAGTCTTTTCTTTCCCAGTCTCTGGCACCGGTCATCAGCATATATCCTACATCTTTCCAGGATCCGCCCCTTACAGATCTCTTATCATCCGTCTTATCTTTTGTGGAAGGGTTGAGTGTTGATGAGAATCCGTAAGAAGAATTATTGTAAGCAGATTCCGTCCATTCAGAAACGTTTCCGGCCATATCAAACAATCCGAATCCGTTTTTCTTGAACTTCCTTACCGGAGCAGTATAGGTATACGTTCCTTTTTTATCATCTTCCATGTAGTTACCTCTTTTAGGTTTGAAGTTCGCCAGGTAGCAACCTCTGTCATCCATTAAATAAGGACCTCCCCAAGGATAAGTGGCGTTTTCCATTCCTCCTCTTGCAGCATATTCCCATTCAATTTCTGTAGGAAGCCTGAAGATCAGAGGTTTTTGTTTTCTTCTTTTTAAGCTTTCGTTATAATCAGACTTTAGTTTGGTTCTGAAGTTACAGTAAGCTCTTGCCTGATCCCAGGTTACTCCTACTACAGGATAATCTTTATAAGCTTTGTGCCAGAAATACTGTTCAAACAAAGGCTCGTTGTATGCAAAGTGGAAATCTTTCACCCAAACCGTAGTATCCGGGTAGATGGCGATGCTTTCGCTTCTGAGGTAGTTTACGCCTCTTTCTTTTTCAGCCAGGGCAACATCCATATCGCCCCAACGGTATTGATATTTAAGTTTACTAACGTCGATAATCCTTTCGTTGCTTACCCTGGAAGAAGCGGGTAAATACATGGATTCCAATACTTCTGCATATTCTACATCAGGATATTTTGAAGTATTCCAGTGCAACGGAACTTTCCAGTCCAGTTTTTTTGTAGGATCGAAAGTGGTTTCGTCACCTCCTCCCTGAGCTTCAAGATATTCCTGATATGGTGTTAAATTTTCTTCTTTCTGAGCAAGGTAGGCATAATCTCCGATGCTTGTCCCTCTTCCTTTTCCTTCTCCGCCTTCTCCGGCAGCTTCAGCAAGCAGGGTTCTCGCAATAGAGTCTCTAACATAATTGATAAATACTCTGTATTCTGCATTAGTGGTTTCTGCTTCATCCATGAAGAAAGATGAAACGGTAACCGTCTTTGCCGGAGCTTTTTCAGGGCTGTTGGTAAAGTCCTGATCAGTTAATCCCGCAACAAATGATCCTGCAGGGATAGCCACCATTCCGTATGGTCTTTCCGCAACAAATGATTTTGTTTTTTCTCTTGGTATTAATTCCCCTTTTGTTCCCGGTTTCCCCACTGAAGAGGCTCCCCCACCTGAACAAGATACCGATGCTACTGACGCAGACAATAATAAAAGAAATATCCTTTTCATGTTAATTTTTATAATTAAGCCGTAAATATATAATTTTTTTAAGAAACTTTTAAGATTTTTTTTGAAATAACGGAGGAAATCTAAATTTATTTTATTTCAGACGTATTTTTATTCCACAGTTACCGATTTTGCGAGGTTTCTCGGCTGGTCCACATTGGCTCCTCTGTACACGGCAATATAGTAGGCCAGCAGTTGCAACGGCACAGAAGCTACGATCGGGGAGAAACATTCGGAGGTCTCCGGAATTTCAATAACATAGTCTGCCATTTCACTTACCTGCGTATCTCCTCTGTTCACCACGGCGATTACTTTACCTTTTCTGGCTTTTATTTCCTGTACATTGCTTACGATCTTATCATAATGGCCTTTTTTAGGAGCAATAATTACGATAGGCATATTTTCGTCAATCAATGCAATCGGGCCATGCTTCATTTCAGCTGCCGGATATCCTTCCGCATGGATGTAGGAAATTTCTTTAAGCTTCAGTGCGCCTTCCAGTGCTGCCGGATAATTATATCCTCTTCCCAGATATAGGAAATTGGTAGCATTTACAAAATCTTTGGCAATATGCTGCACCAGTTCATGGGTTTCCTCAAGCACTTCTTCAATTTTCTTAGGCATTGCATCCAGTTCAGCTATCAAGCTCATAAATTCGGCATTGCCGAGATTTCCGTTGTGCTTTCCTAATTTCAATGCGATCAGCGTAAGAATAGTGAGCTGCGCCGTGAAAGCTTTGGTGGAAGCAACGCCGATTTCAGGTCCGGCATGGGTATATGATCCGGCATCCGTAATTCTTGCAATGGATGAATCCACTACATTACAGATTCCATAAATAAAAGCTCCTCTTTCCTTGGCAAGCTTCAGGGCAGCCATGGTATCGGCAGTTTCTCCTGACTGGGAGATGGCAATCACCACATCTTTATCGGTAATAATAGGGTTCCGGTACCTGAATTCGGATGCGTACTCCACTTCTACGGGGATTCTTGCATATTCTTCAATCAGGTATTCCCCGATCAGTCCTGCATGCCATGAAGTACCGCAGGCGATGATGATAATCCGGTTGGCATTTTTGAATCTTTCGATATGATCCCAGATTCCGGCCATTTTGATGACGCCTTCCTCTACGATCAGCCTTCCCCTCATGGTATCCTGTACGGATTTCGGCTGTTCGAAGATTTCCTTCAGCATAAAATGTTCGTATCCTCCCTTTTCGATCTGCTCCAGGCTCATTTTAAGCTCCTGGATTTCAGGTTCGATCTTTGAGTTTTCACTGATGGTCCTGATATCCACTCCGTTTTCCAGGGAAATAGTGGCCATATGGCCTTCTTCCAGGTAAATGGCTTCTTTGGTAAATTCCACAAAAGGAGAGGCATCGGATGCAATAAAATACTCTTTATCCCCGATTCCGATGGCCAGGGGAGAACCCAATCTTCCTACTACAAGAACGCCAGGCTCATCTTCATGCATCACAGTAATGGCATAGGCTCCGTATACTTCATTCAATGCATACCTTACGGCTGTAGGAAAATCCGTTTCCGGCGTAAGCTCCATGAAATACTGAACCAGGTTGACCAGCACTTCGGTATCGGTTTCGGATTTGAAAGTATATCCTTTATCGGTAAGCATGGTCTTGATGGTATCATAATTTTCTATGATTCCGTTGTGCACCAGTGCTATTTTGTTATTATTGGAAAGATGGGGATGGGAATTCCTGTCGCTCGGCACCCCGTGAGTTGCCCAGCGGGTATGTCCCATTCCAATGCTGGCCGTTCCTTTCAGGTTTCCGGAAATGGCAACCAGGTCATCTACTTTTCCTTTGGTCTTTTCAACCTCAAATTTGTTATTTGTGCTTTCCAGCACGATTCCGGCACTGTCGTACCCTCTGTATTCCAGTCTTCTCAGGCCATTGATAACAATATCATAAGCATCCTGGAAGCCTGTATATCCAACAATTCCACACATAATTGATCAAGTGTTTTTTTAAAAATTTTATTTTGTCCCGTAAGTAACCAGAAGCTGCGCCCGGTTAGGGTCTTTTTTATTTGTTTCATTTGCGCCAACAAATACCGCTCTGTAAATATTATATGCCCTTTCTGTATTCTTAGGGCCTATAAACTTATTGTTCTGATTCTGGTCCTGTAAAAATGCTCCCATATCTATTCTGAAATATGATCCCTTGGCTTGTATGGTTGTTTTCTTCTCAATAAGATCTTTCACTTCCTGGGTCACAATGAAATCATAATAAGCAGGCTCATTATTCAGATTGAAAGTATAAGGATAAAATCCTGCAAGAGTTGTTTCATATACAGAAAGATCTTTTGTGAATGAAACATTCATATCATTATTAACCCTTCGTAGAAAAGTAAAAGCAGCTGGCCTAGGATAAGGATTTTTCCAGGATGATGGATCTACATGCAATCTTATTTTTGCATTAATGATTGCTGATTTTGCATTATTATTTAATTCTCTGAGTTTCAATACTGACTCCGGAGAGAACTGAACACCTATTGAAGGTCCTCCCATTCCCTGAGCAAATAGTTTGACAACGCTAAGATCTTCACTTCCCATTACTGCGCTTCCATACTGTGAGCCGCTCCTGTTATATTCATACTGACCGATATGGGTATTCGCAGAGCCTAAATCAAAGGTATAAGTAGCAGGAGTTTTGGTTGTTCCGGTACCATTTTTATAATACATAATCAGTTCCATCGTATTCGGCGAAAATTGAAACAGATAACCATCATCTTCCGCAACGGAAATTCTCAGGCCTTTGATGTGCCTGATAAAGTTGGAAGCATCCTGAAGCTCAGGCTGTCCTTTCTTAGCAATAATTTTGTTCTGAAAAAATGTTTTGTCCAATGGTATTCTGATTCCCGGGACAGTTGTGGTAAATAAAGCACTGCCGTCACTATCCTTTGTAATAGCTACCGTACTGACGCTTCCATTGAATTCTTTTGAGCCCAGCAGATTGGAATCGTAGGCAAAGTTCTGATTAGATTGTACAGAATCAGAAGTACCTTTTAAGAACTCAGTCACCTCATTAACGTGAATATGCATCGTTTTCTTAGCTTTCCCGAATTTTAACACCGGATAAGTAGTAACTA
>JAKOOI010000581.1 GCA_022701475.1 Weeksellaceae bacterium | reverse complement strand
ATGCAGAAACCGGTAAGATTTCAAAAAATGAAGGGATTTTGGTAAAACCTCAATATTCGAAAGTCAGTCCGTTCTGTACGGAGCTTACCACCCTTACTCAGCAGATGCTTGATGATGAAGGCATCCTGCTGGAAGATGCCCTCGATATCCTGAGGGCGGAATACGATTCCGAAAACCTCACCTGGGCCAGCTATGGAAACTACGACCTGAACATGCTTCAGAACCAGGCAAGAAGATTCAATGTGGATTATCCACTGAGTAATGACCACATCAATGTGAAAACCTTATTCGGGAAACTGCATCCGACCGTCCGTAAAAGTGTCGGCATGGCCCGCGCACTGGGTGAACTCAACCTTAAACTGGACGGTACCCATCACCGCGGTGTGGATGACGCCAGGAATATTGCCAAAATCCTGCACTGGTGCCTGAAACAACAGTAACAATTCAGCAATGTAACAATGTAGCAATGTAACAATATTGTAAACAGGCCAATGGAACTCTCTTTTTAAGGGAGTTTTTTATTATTTTTAATAACAACAAACCTCATTATAACCGGGTCTTGAATAATGGTGATAAGTTCAGTCCTGAAAGGGCGGCTTACATTAGTATCGGGTGCAGCCCAATGTCATAACTAGTCTGGCAAAAATTTCTGAATAACAGGATGAAGTAAGCCCTGAAAGGGCGACATAAACCAGCATCGCGTGCAGCCCGATGTTATCAACGTCACAGTTATCCGAGCCCTGAAAGGGTGAAATTCATATCTTGAATAGGACTTTGGAAAATTTAAATCCCGGAATATCCGCAAGGGGAAAAATAAATTTTACTACGCAAAAACACTGCGTACCAGTCTTTTTACTTTGCATTATCAAAATAAAATAATACTAAAATTCTGAAAAGCAGATTTTAGTCAAAATATCAGGCAGGTCTTGTTGAGTGTTTCTGAATAACACCATTGCAGAAGAATTTGTTGGAAAACATGATTTCGTTCTGTTCAGCTTGACCTGAAGGTTCCAGAGATTTAGCCAGAAAAATCTTACGGCTCTATAGGTTGAAGGTTCGAGTCCTTCTATCTCCTGAATGGGGATGTAGTTCAAATGGTAGAACAATAGATTTTATGCGTGGGTTCGACTCCCACCCTCGCTTCGGATGAGGTAGCTCAGTTGGTTAGAGTACTACACAATAACTGTAGTTGAAAATAGATTCAAAATCTGTTTTTTTTCGAGTTTGAATATGCTCATTAAAAATATTCGGAAAGAATCCGGGATTTTTTCAGTTGTTAAATCAACATTTTGAAAAAGCCTGTGAGAAAAGATATTTTTCTGAAAATGAAATGGAGATGAAGATCAATAATTCTTGAATGAATTTTCTAAAAGGGACGGTTTTCTCCGTGAGCGATGGTAACGGATATCCTTTTTTGCCTGCAAAAAAGATAGCAGTGAATGTAGCGACCCGGTTGTTTCAGCCAAGGCGAGGGACACGGCCAAAATCTGAACATTGAGAAATGATTTTGGAAATAAGATGCTGAGATTTATGAATTTTTCAGAATGGCTTTTCTTCCGCCGTTTTTAAAAGAAGATTCCGGATTTACCTTTAATTAAAAATGATAACTATTTAAAAATATAGACCATGATAAAAAATATACAGATTAAAGCATATGAGCGGGGGTTGGTTTTCAGGAATGGAAACTTAACCGATATTCTTAAAGAAGGCAGTTTCTGGATTTTCGGAAATAAATCGGTGGAGGTATGTGATATGAAAGCTTTGTTCAAGTCAGGTACCGATCTTAATCTCTTATTGAAAAACGAGAACCTGAAATCCATGCTCGAAGTTGTGGAGGTAAGAGATGGGGAAATAGTACTGGTACACGAAAACGGAATTTTTAAAGAAGTTCTGCAGGTCGGGCAATATGCTTTCTGGAAAGGAATTTTAAACAGGGAATTTCAGAAAGCAGACTTAACGAAAGTGGAAATTACAGAGAAGATTCCCAGAACGATCCTTGAAAATATAAAACTGAAAAATTTTATTAGAAAATTTGTAATCACCAATCAATACAAAGGTCTTTTGCTCATTGACGGAAAGTTAAACAGAATTCTGGAGGCCGGAACGTATTACTTCTGGAACAACGAAACTTCCCTAGAAGTAAAATCGATTGATACCAGGATGCAGCAGATGGAAATCGCCGGTCAGGAACTGTTGACCAAAGATAAAGCTATGCTCAGGATCAATTTTTACGTACGTTTTCAGGTGGCAAATATTCAGAAAGCACTAATGGAGAACAAAGAATATGATAAGCAATTATATATTCTGATGCAGCTAGCATTGCGTGAATTCGTCGGAGCTTTAACATTGGATGAGTTGCTGTTGAAAAAAGATTCCGTAGGAAGAGAAATTCTTGGAAATTTAGGCAGTAAGGCCGATGAACTAGGTTTGAAAGCTTCTGATGCAGGAATAAGAGATGTGATCTTAACAGGGGAAATGAAGGACATCATGAACCAGGTTTTGATTGCAGAGAAAAAAGCCCAGGCCAACAGCATCATGAGACGTGAAGAAACCGCATCTACCAGAAGCCTGCTGAATACGGCAAAGTTGATGGAAGAAAATGAAGTGCTCTGGAAGCTGAAGGAAATGGAATATATGGAAAAAATCGCCGACAAAATCGGAGATATTACAGTATCTGGAAACAGCAATATCGTTTCCCAACTGAAAGAGATCTTTACGAAATAGAAAACCAGTAACTGTTATTATAGAGGCGGGTTTTGCGAAAGCAAAGCCTGTCTTGCTTTAAAATCAATGAGCCCCCTAAGGGTAGATTTACAGCAGAAATCAGATGCCAATTCGATTAATAAATTCAACAATATGCAACGGAAACAGATTTAAACTTTAAATCTGTTTCCATTTTTCTCCAGCCATTCCTCATAAGAAACCACGCCCAGTTCCGGCCTGCTTTCACCTTCCAGAACAGAGATGAATTCCAGCTGGTTGCCGTCCGGATCATTGAAATAAATCGCCAAGGCCGGCATCCAGG
>JAKOOI010000575.1 GCA_022701475.1 Weeksellaceae bacterium | reverse complement strand
AACTGAGAATTCTTCTTATCTTTCGTATAGCCTATTACCTTATTCGGCAGGCATGTTGTGAGATACAGCCGGCAATCCAGAAAAAAAGCCCTTCCGGATTTGCGGAAGGGCTGATTATCATTAGTCTATTTTTTCTTTTTGGACTTGGAGATGGCTTTCTGCTGGGCCCTGTTGGCTCCAAACTTCTTGGGAGCTTTTCTCTTGGATGGCCCGCCCCAGTTTTCTTTGGTGTTTTTCGCTTTCTTCTCATGGAATGCGCCACCACCTTCGCCGATTTTTACCATCGCCGGATTTTTCATGACGATTTGGTCTTCTTCGGAAGCGATCTTTTTAGGATTGATCTTCACTTCTGCAGGGAAATCGATGTACCGGAGTTCCTTGTCCATCAGTAACTCGATATCCAGTACTAAGGTCTCTTCTTTTTTCGTAACGAAAGTAACTGCCTTACCATCCTTGTCCGCCCTACCTGTTCTACCGATCCGGTGGATGTACTGCTCGGGAATATCGGGCGTTTCAAAGTTGATAACGTGGGTAATATCCGAAATATCGAGACCTCTGGCCATCACATCCGTTGTAATCAGACCTTTGATTTCCTCCTGCTCAAAACGTTTCATGGCTTTCAGCCTGTAGTTCTGGGATTTGTTGGAGTGGATCACATCAAACTGTTCCGGGAACAGCTCATCGATCTTCGTAAACAGAAGATCTGCATTTTTCTTGTTATTGGTAAAAATCAATACCTTGGACATATCGGCATCGGTTTTCAACAGATGCTCCAATAAATTGATCTTGGTATTGAAATTCTCAACTTTATAGGCCGTCTGCTCAATTTTTTCAAGCGGTGTCCCGGACTTGGCCAGGGAGATTTCAATAGGGCCGGCAAAATACTGGTCCAGCATTTCGTCTACCGCATCGGTCATGGTCGCAGAAAAAAGAATATTCTGCCTTTTTTCCTTCATCATCTCGAAAATGTGTGTCAGCTGCGGCCTGAAACCGAGGTTCAGCATTTCATCAAACTCATCGATAATCAGCTTCTGGACTTCTTTTAGGGAAATGGCATTGTCAATGGCAAGATCCATTACCCTTCCCGGCGTTCCGATCAGGATATCGCATCCGTTATCGAAAAGCAGTTTCTGGGTATTGATGTTTTTGCCTCCGTAAATTCCGATCACTCTTGCCGTTATATTTTCCGTCAGTTTCTCTACGATTTCCGTTACCTGAACCACCAGCTCCCGGGTAGGCACCAGCACCAGCACCGTCGGATTCCCGGATTTGTTGTATTTCCAGGTTTTCAATACCGGTAAAAGATAAGCCAATGTTTTTCCGGTTCCGGTTTGAGCAATACCCATTACGTCACGTCCGGAAAGAATCGGCCCGATACTCTTCTCCTGAATCGGAGTGGGTTCGAACAGATCAAGATCTGCTAAAACATCAAGAATTTTAACCGGCAGGTCGAAATCTGCAAAAGTGAGTTTTTCCATGCTGCAAAGATAGGCAATTAATTTTTTAAACCTCAGCCGGAAATGCAGCTTCACAATGATGCGGATGAATCAGCTGTTTTATGCGTATGATTTCAAAGGTTTATGCGCATGATTCAGCCGGAACATCCGTGTAAGTTTTTATTGTGCGGTGCTCTGTCATTTCTTTTATCAAGTTTATGGGGTAAATTTTGCGGCTAAAAAATTAATCACGCTGATTTTGTTTGCTGAAAAGTTTTTTGACGCAAAGATGGAATTCTCATACCGCTTATTTCAGGAGGCATAGGCAAATAAATTCACCTCGCGAAGCTTAGATGTACGCTTCATCAGATCAGCTTGCTGATTCATTCTTTGCTCACTTAAATATTCACATCGAAATGTAAGGCTTTGCGTTAAAAAAAGCCTGATAGTGATAATCTATTTTCTTGTAACCCTCAGCAGGATCACAACAATCAAAAACACGGAGAAAACAAACCCCAATACCGCTACCAAAGACAGTTCACCGATTCTCGGGCCGGCTTCCGAGACAAAAACGATGGCGGTAGCAATGATGTTTGCCCCTAAAACCATAGCCAATATCAGATTGACAATGCCGGATTTAATCAGCTGGTTGGTTTTTTCAAGATTTTTGATCTCACTGGAAACGGTAAATTTATTTTCATCCAGTTTCTGCAAAACGGAGCGCAGCTCTTTCGGGATTTCATCCACATTATCGGTGAACATCATCATCCGGTCCATTCCCGTTTTCATCAGGTTTTTGGGACTGATTTTTTTGGCAAATATTTTCCTGGTGTACGGATGAAGGCTTTTTACCACATCAAGATCGGGGTTAATGGTCCTTCCCACGCCTTCGATCAATCCGATCCCTTTAAACAAGAGATAAAAATAATCCGGCATGTACAGGCGGTTGTCCTTTAAGACATCTTTCATTTTGTTGATGATCGCCTGAGGATTAATCTCCTTTAGTGAAGTACTGTGGACAAAATTCAGAATGTCTTCCACATCGGCTTCAAACCGCTTTTCATCCGGGATCTGGTAGGTTACCGCCATTTTTTTCAGGGAGCGAACAATTTTACGGGGATTTTTTGCCACGAAGCTGACAATTAAACTTTCCAGCACTTCTTTGTCATTCGGCGGAATCTTTCCTACAGCCCCGAAATCGATGAACACCACCCTGCCGTCTTTTTTCACCAGGATGTTTCCGGCATGCGGATCAGCATGGAAGAAACCGTAATCCAGGATCTGCGATACGAAGAGCCTGAGCCCCGTTTCAGAAATGGCTACCGGATCGATTCCGTATTGGAGAAGGGTTTTCTGATCCGTTACCTTGATCCCGTCGATGAATTCCATACACAGTACGGTGTTGTTCGAGAATTCGCCGTAGACTTCAGGAACGTAAGTCTCTTTGCTGTTTTTAAAATTCCTCCTGAACTGCAGGATATTTTCCCTTTCATTAATAAGCGAGACCTCTTCAAGCAGCGATTTTTCAAAGGTGGAAATGGCCTGCTTCAGGTTAAGTTTATCCCCGATTTCAGAATAGGCAGAAACCAGCTTTTCAAGATCTTTGATCAGCAGCAGATCGTCCTCAATCACAGACTGGACATCCGGTTTCTTGATTTTCAGGATAACTTCTTTTCCGTTAAGCAGCACTGCTTTGTACACCTGGGCAATGGAAGCCGTTGCCAGAGGTTCCGGGTCAAGAGAAAGAAAGTGGTCCTGTACAGCAATATTAAATTCATTTTCCAGGATTTCCTGTACATTCATTTCCACCGTTTCCACTTTGTCCTGCAGTTTCTGCAGCTCAAGAATCAATTCCGGAGGCAGCAGGTCTTCCCTATTGCTGAAGGTCTGGCCCAGCTTTACGAAAGTAGGTCCCAGTTCTTCAAGTACCAGCCGGATCCTCTCATATACCGTTCCTCTGGAAATTATTTCTTCTGCAT
>JAKOOI010000532.1 GCA_022701475.1 Weeksellaceae bacterium | reverse complement strand
ACCGGGACCTTGAAACGATTACCAGGCATCAGGAGATTTCAGTCCTCTTTGCAGGGCTGGTGGGAGCACTCTGCTTTACCTTCTCGGATACCTTCTGGTTTTCTGCGGTGGAAGGGGAAGTATACTCCATGGCTTCCATGTTTATCGCGCTGCTGGTATGGCTGATTACCAAGTGGGAAAATGATCATCTTGCAAAAGACAACGAAAGATGGATTATCCTGATTTTCTTCATACTCGGACTTTCCGTCGGGGTACACATGATGTGTATGCTGGCCATTCCTGCAGTATGCTTGGTATACTATGCGAGGAAATATACCTTTACCTGGAAGAACTTTATCCTGGCGAATTTTATTACCCTGCTGATTCTGGCTGTTGTGTTCAAAGGGATTTTCCCGCTGATCATGACCCTGTTCGGGAAGCTTGAGATTTTCTTTGTCAACGGGCTGGGCCTTCCTTTCCACTCCGGAACGATTGTCGGATTTATCCTGATGGTCGCTCTGTGCTATTTCCTGATCAATTATTCAGGAAAGCTGAAAAAAAACCTGTACCAGACCATCGCTCTGTCGGTGGTTTTTATGATGATCGGTTTTTCCTGCTGGATGGTGATCCCTATCCGGGCAAATGCCAACCCGCCGATGAACCTTAACGATCCTGACAACGCGATCGGCATGCTGGATTATTACAACCGTGAGCAATATGGCGACTGGCCTACCATTTACGGGCAGAACTATACGGCGTTCCTGACCTCAGACGGTATTGAAAAAAATGAGGACGGAAGCTTTAAAACAAAGAAAACCGGCGAAATCTATGAAAAAGACGAGAAGACCGGAACCTATAGAAAAACCGGTGACCGTTTCAACTATGTATTCAATAAAGCGCATGTAGGCTTTATGCCAAGGATGTTCAGCGAAGATAAAGACGTCATGTCCAATTACATTTCGATGTACGGTGCTCCGGACTTTACCTTTAATGATGCCAACGAAGAGGTTGCCAACAGTCCTGAGGCCAAACAGATCTATGAAGAGCTGAGGCAGAAATATGCAGACAAAAGCATTACGGCTGCCGACTACCTGAAAGTGAAGCCTTATAACCTGATTACCATCCAGAAGCCTTCACTGGCGCAGAACCTGGATTATTTCATTACCTTTCAGAACGGCTACTACTTTGCGAGATACCTGATGTGGAATTTCGTAGGCCGCCAGAACGACCTGGAAGGAAATATGGAGAGCACGAGAGGAAACTGGATTTCCGGAATTCCTTTCATCGATAACGGAATCGTAGGAAACCAGGATAAGATGCCTGCCAAGTTTAAAAACGAAAGTACGGTAAAATTCTTCTTCCTGCCTCTGATCCTGGGACTGATCGGATTCTTTTTCCAGCTCAACAGGGACTTCGGAAGGTTCTATGCCATGCTGTCGATCTTTGTGCTGATGAGCGTAGGTATTGTTTTTTATACCGGTGTAAAACCGTTTGAACCCAGGGAAAGGGATTATGCGATGGTGGGTTCCTTCTACGTCTTTGCCATCTGGATCGGCCTTGGCGCCGGAGCGCTGCTGTGGCTGCTGCAGTCTAAGGTGAAATCCGGAACTGCGAATCTGGTGCTGGGAGTTGTCCTGCTGGGCGTACCTTTCATGATGGGATTCCAGAACTATAATGTTCACAACCGCCACAACCGTTATACTTCATACGATTACGGATATTCTATTCTTAAATCACTGCCTAAAAACGATATCCTGTTTGTGTACGGGGATAATGATACTTATCCGGTATGGGCTATCCAGGAAACGGAAAATTTCAGAGATGATGTGAAGGTGGTGAATTTCACCCTGGCTTCCACACCATGGAATATCGATCAGATCAAAAGAAGAACCTATAACGCCGCGCCTGTTCCGGGAGTCCTTACCCATGATGATTACAGGGATGGTGTCAATGACCAGATCTATATGATGAAGAAAGAAGACTGGCAGGGTCTTTTCTCCATGCTGAAGGAGCAGGGCGCACCGGCAACTGAATTCGCCGAATTCAGAAAGTACCTGACCCAGGATTCCATGACGATGAAAGAAGCCATCAGCTTCCTTAAGTACACGTCTCCTTCGAAAAACGAATTGCTGAAAATGTATTTCGGAGAGGAGAAGTTTGAAAAATACAACATCCTTCCGGTAAACAAGTTCATCCTTCCGGTAAATAAGGTCAATGCGGTACAGTCCGGAATCATCAAGCAGTCTGATCTGCCGGAAACGGTAAATCAGATCATGATTACCTATAAGGCAAATACCTTATATAAAAACAACCTGATCATGCTGGATATCCTCGCTCATTTCGACTGGAAGAAACCGATCAGCTTCTCTTCCGGAGGAATTTACGACAGCGAAAATGTATTCTACCTGGACGAATACCTTCAGTTTGACGGATTCAGTTACAGGCTGGTTCCGATCCATACGCCGCCGTCATCAGACGGCGAAATGGGCAGAGTAGACGGCAATTCCCTGTATAATGTGGTGAAAAATTACCGGTGGGGGAATTTCAAGGACCTGAATACCCATTTCGATGAGACCGCTACGTCCAACATCATGAGCTACCGGTCTTCTGCAAGCAGGGCGGCCTCTTCTCTGGCAGAGATGGGCCAGAAAGGAAAAGCGCTTGAAATGCTGGATCTGGCATCCAAAGAAATTCCGGTCCAGAAATATAATGACCCGCGTTCTTTAAGCTCTATGGTCTATGGATATATCGTATCCGGGCAGGAAGCCAAAGGACTGAAGCTGGCCGAAGTACTGAAAAAGGGAATCTTTGATGAGTATGATTACTATATGAGCCTGAGCAAAACAGATCAGAGCTATCTGAGAAGACAGATCAGGACGAAGCCAATGGAATACTCACTGGTAGTTTCTGCCGTTACCGATGCTTATAAGAAAATCGGGAAGAAAGATAAAGCGTATGATTATCTGGTAAGATCCATTGAGCCGATCGACAAAAAATTCAACACTTTTGTCGAAAGCCTTAAGGAAATGGGGAAAGAAAAGGCGATGAGCGAATCCGACCAGGTGCAGAAGATCACGCCGTTTTACCAGTATCTGTTTGATATTATGGAACCTTTTGATTCCACTTATTCCAAAGAGAAAGAATCGCAGATCACCAATTCGATCATGAAAGCGACCCAGTAATTGCTGG
>JAKOOI010000061.1 GCA_022701475.1 Weeksellaceae bacterium | reverse complement strand
ACCGGATGCACCCAGCATGGGAGTTCTGAGCAAGGTATAAAACTGATTTGACAGTTCCTGGCCTTCCGGTGTCGTTGCGCTGATATTCATATTTCCGGTATATCCTATTGCTGCCTTAGGATAGATCTCGGCAGCGTTCAGTCCCAGGCCTTCCAGGCCGGAGATGATCTGCTGCGCTTCAATAAAATTCCAGAGGTTGAAAAGGAAAAAAGAACCCAGTCCGCTGGCAAAGTACAGCAGGAGATATTTCTTTTCACCTAAAGCCTGTTCCAGGATGGGCCCGAAGCTCCATAAGGTGAACATATTGAACAGAATATGCATGAATCCTCCGGACTCCGCCAATGGTGCATGCATAAACATATGGGTGATAATCTGCCACGACTGGAAGTTTGGAGAGAACGGATAAAACCCGGAAAGAATGTTATATAAACCCGGCATTATATTCGCGATGATGTAAACAATCACGTTTAAAAGAATGATATTCCTGGTAACCGGCGGTATCGTATTGAACATATTGACTAAAATTTATTTTTAAAATCATTAAAAGGCACTTCATAGAAACACCTTTTTCCATTGGGGAGGAATTCAGGAAATCCCAGTGCGGTAAAATCCCGGATCAGCTGTTCCGCATCTTTTTTATAAATAAAATCGAAACGGGACTTGGACTGCATCTTGCTCCACTGGTTCCGGTAATGTTCCATAAATTCTTCTTCACTTTTATAGTCCAGGGATTCAAAAAGATCCTCCAGGAATTTCATGACCTGGGTTTCCTTCAGGCCTTCCGGCACCGCATCGATCCTCAGTACGCTTTCATAAGCGACGCTCATCTCAAAACCAAGTTCGGGAAGGAACTTCTTGATGGCTTTGTATTTGGTCTTTTCCACTTCATTCATATGGTATTCCAATGAGAAAAGGAGGGCATTGCTGTTGGTGGTCCCTTTTTTCAAAGGTTTTGTACTTTCGGAAACCACCAGCCGGTGCATTCTTCCCAGGTCCAGCATCAGGGTCTTATCGCCTTTGTTAAAGAGCCAGTAGCCATTTGGAAGCCTCATGATATCTTCATCAAAATCCTCATCTTCAAAGAGATTGATCTTGGAAGGCTCAGCAGAGATATTCTGATGGTACATATCCGTCAGGTTCTGAATTTCCACCTGCATAAAACCCTTTTCTTCCAGGAACGGATTATAATCCCGGTCTACGATGATTTCAGGCATTTTAATAAAGCCGCTGCTGCCGTTGCTTTTGCTCGGAAATGCCTTTTGCATCAGGGCATCCAGCTGCGGATCTTTTTCAAAATCAAGGCTTGGTGCCACATTGTAGATTCCCAGCGATCTTTTGATGGTGGAACGCAGAAGGGCGAAAATCAGGTTCTCGTCTTCAAATTTTACTTCCGTTTTCTGCGGATGGATATTGACGTCTATCTTCTCGGGGTCCAGTTCCAGGAACAGGAAGAATGTCGGTACATAGCCCGGCATGAGCAGTCCTTCAAACGCATCCTGCACCGCCTTATTAAAATACGGGCTCTTAAAATATCTCCCGTTCACGAAAAGAAACTGCTCGCCCCGGGTCTTTTTAGCACCTTCAGGCTTGGCAACGAAACCATGAAGCTGGCACCAGCTGATGTCTTCCCTGATGGGGATCAGCTGCGGCTGCAGTTTGCGGCCGAAAATATCCACGATCCGCTGCATCTGACTGCCTTTTCTCAGCCTGAAAACAGCTTCATCATCATGGAACATGGAAAATTCTATATTTTCATGAGCCAATGCGATCCGCTGAAACTCATCAATGACATGCCTGAGTTCAATATTATTGTTCTTCAGGAACTTTCTTCTGGCCGGAACATTGTAAAAAAGGTTCTTTACCAGAAAATTGGATCCTTCTGCCGTCTGTGCGGGTTCCTGAAACTGAAGTCCTCCTCCCTCTATATAGATATTGGTTCCCAGGGCCGTCCCCTGCTGTTTTGTTTTAAGCTCCACCTGAGCAACGGCCGCAATGGAGGCCAGTGCCTCTCCGCGGAATCCTTTTGTGGAGATTTTGAAGATATCTTCCGTACCGCGGATCTTGGAAGTGGCATGCCGTTCAAAAGCCATCCTTGCATCTGTCTCAGACATTCCCTTTCCGTCATCTACCACCTGGATCAGGTTTTTCCCTGCATCCCTGATGATCAGCTCAATTTTTGAAGCTTCCGCATCGATGGCATTTTCCAAAAGTTCCTTTACAATGGATGCAGGCCGCTGCACCACTTCCCCTGCCGCAATTTGGTTGGCTACATGATCCGGTAAAAGCTGAATAATATCTGACATAAAAAACGTAAATCAACTTACAAAAATAGGCATTCAGAACAAGAATCGAAAACAATCCCTTCCGAATTAAAATTTAATTATCAACATATCAACACCCTGGCTTTCCGGAATATGATGAAAAACCTTTTGCCCGGCGGGTTCTTTGTAAAAACACAATCCCCCGATTGCATTACGCAGTCAGAGGATTGATTCACAGCTAGTTTACACAAATTAATACTGATATTTATATTTCCTGTTCAATATTCCTTTTTCAGACGGCAAAGCCGGCATCTTTATTTTTATCCATACCTTTTACCCAATTCTTTTTTACTCATCAAATATAAGCCTCCTTTTTTTACCGTGTTTTTCCTTAATTTCCGTTTTGGTTTCAGGAGCTCCATGGATCTTGTCATACAGATAGGCGATTGCATTGGGCTTTCCGTAGATTTTGCTGTACCGGTACCGGGTTTTAAAATGCCTGATATGGATTTTATACGCATCATATCCGATGACCACCATAAGACAAAGGCTGATCACATAAAATACCCGGAACTCAAGGTGATAATAAGTAAGGCCTGAAAACACCGCCCCTGCTACATACGCCAGCATGATGCTCATCAACAGCTTTGCCCTCGCAACAAGCTCTCCGTTTTTCCTGAACTCTGCGCGGGTAAACATAGAGAAAAGAATTCCCAGGTCGGTAGTGGTACCGGTAAGATGGGTCGTTTTCACGGAAAAGTTGGATATACTTGCCGTAAGCCCGTTCTGCAGACCGGTGGCAAAAAGCATGAGGGCTACCAGGTATTCCGTTTCTTCCAGTGTTTTGCGGTAATAGAACTGACCGTATATTCCTACGAAAAGAAGACACACAATTTCCAGGACCAGCGGCATGGCATGGGCAAAATATTTACTTTTCTTATTAAAATTAATCACAATGAGGTTGGACACAAAGCCTCCGAAAAAAAACAGGAAAATCCACAATCCTACAACCGCTACCTGAGACCAGTTCCCTTTGCTGATTTCCGCAGCAAAGATCGCATAGTGACCCGTTACGTTAGACGTAAACGAGAGAAAGATCAGAAGGGAAGCGATATTTATTGTCCCTGCCGTAAAGGCAGTCAGCGTTCCCAGCTTAATATTGTCTCCCAGTGTTCTGGTGTTGCTATAATTCCTTAACATTTTTCAGATTTATGAAGTTCAACATCAGGCTTCCGCAAAAATTTCTGCCAGCCTGCCTTTCTCGGGAAGGCTCTTATGAACCGTTATGGAAATTTCATGGGATTTCAGGTCCTTGCATCTCCTGATATAAGGAATAAGATCAAACTTCCCTTTTCCCTTGCTTATAACGGAAGAAGAGTAATACGCTTCCTCAACGCTCCCTGCTTTTATATAATTGTTGAATGTACGCTGGAAACTACCCGTGAAAATATCGCATACGATCTTACCGATCAGATGGGGATATTTGTTTTTAATGATTCCATAGGCGTCACAGAATTCCTGCGGCCTCAGCTTGCCGAAGACTGTGCTTTTCGTATTGAAAAGCAGATCCCTGATGGAATCGCCCATATCATATCCTGAGACCAGAAGAACATGATACTGATCCTGATCCCCCGAAGCCTCTTTCTCCTTCATTACCTTTTTTAATATATTCAAAGACTCAAGAGAATAATCCGTAGCTATTAAAATTGTTCTGGCCATGATATTAAATTTAGGTTAGACATGATCTTTTTGATGAAACAAAACTAAAGCAGCCATATTAAAACCCTTTTGGAACGGAATTAAAATGTGATTAACGAGATTAAAATGAGATTAGAATTTGTGGTATTATGCCGGCAGACACAGTTTTACTGTCATAAATAAAAAAAGATGAAATTTTTTGTAACAAAAAACCTGAACGGTTAACTAATTATAGAAACATCCCAAAACAATGAAACATTTATTTTCCATATTTTTCATCGCTGTTTTTGCGCTGGCAAATGCACAGGACAGCGATACGAAGGAAACAGCCAACCGTTTCTTTTATGAACTTACCTTTAAGCCTAAAAAAGACTCGGCTAAAACGGATAAGGTAATTACGGTCCTTGACATTACCGATAAAAACCGCTCCGTTTACCAGGATTATACCGTTATCGCGCAGGACTCCATTATGAAAGTGGAAATTGAGACCATGCGTAAGGCAGGTATTATGAAAGATCTTTCAAAAACGCTGAAGACCCCGAAAATCTCTGCCCGGATATACAAATCCTATCCGGATATGAAAATACAGTATGTCGATAAAGTGGCCAATGGGTTTACGCCTGCCAACATCGCCTATACCGAAAACCTGAAGTTCAACTGGAAGATCCTGGGCGACAAGCAGAAGATCGGAGAATACAATACCCAGAAGGCAACCACCGAGTTCGGAGGAAGAACCTGGACGGCATGGTTCAGTACCGATATCCCTTTCCAGGACGGACCTTACAAATTCTGGGGCCTCCCCGGACTGATTGTAAAGATTGAAGACAGCGCCAAAGACTATTCCTGGGTACTGCAGGGAAACAAGAAAGTAAAAGACTATACTGAATTTTCCTATATTGAAAATCTGATGAGCGCCTCAGGAGGGAAGCCTAAAGACCTTCCGAGAGACAAGTTTGAAAAAACATTCAACGATTTCAAAAAAGATCCTTTTGCTTCCGTACGACCGATGATGACCCAGGAAATGATGTCCAAAAGCATCCCGGGGATGGACGGAACCATCGGTGATATGATGAAGAAGCAGGAAAAACAGTACAAGGATTTCTATAACGCCAATGACAACCCTATAGAGCCGGAGTATGGAAAAGTAAAAGTAGGAGAACTTCAGAAAGTGGGGAAAGAGAAAAACTAAGAGACACATTCATATTTAACTATATTTCAGATCAACCCGGAGGCAAATTGTATCCGGGTTGATTTCTTTCACAGGTGTTGTTATTTAGATTAAATTTAAATAGCGTATATTTGCAGGACAAAATCTTGGCTTTGAAAGAGAACGGTTTACATAAATTGAGCAGCTTTCCCAAAAACAGAATGGGAAAAATTCTGGGATATGATAATGACAGTCTTAGAATGCCGAACAAGATCATCGAAATGGGGCTTCTGCCGGAAACCTCTTTCAGGATTTTGTATCAGGCGCCCTTCAGCGGACCGATGTATGTGGAATTCGGGGAGGAGAAAAGCCGCATTGCCCTCCGGGAAGAAGAGGGGGATTTTATTATTGTTGAAGAATTGAATTAATGCAGGAAAGACAGAGAAAACAGATTCTTTTGGTCGGGAATCCCAATGTAGGCAAATCCACGGTTTTCAACGCACTTTGCAACAAAAAACAGAAAACCGGGAATTATGCCGGGGTTACCGTAGCCAGCCATTCCGGATTCTATGCTTATAAAAACGAAGAAGTTGAGGTAGTCGACCTGCCCGGCTCTTACAGCATCTATCCAAGCTCCGAAGACGAAGCGATTTTTTCAAAATTCGTTATCGATCACCAGAAAGATTATGCCGGGGTCATCTATATTCTTGAAGCCCTGAGCCTGAAAAGAGGATTGCTGCTCTTCCAGCAGATCCAGGATCTGGAAATCCCGATGATCCTGGTGGTCAACCAGATCGACCAGGCCGAAAGAAGGGGAATTTCCATCGATATTCAGAAATTTTCGGCAGCGCTGGGCCTTACCATCATTCAGACCAACGCGAAAGAACAGAAGGGAATCGATGACATCAAGGAAGCAGTTCATCATAACCAGTTTACAAAATCAGAAAATCCGTCATTCGAAACTCCGGCTGAACACAGGGACTTTATCGCAAAAGTAACGGCACATAACGGTCTTGAGAACGAATACAGGGCATGGCTGAATCTTTCCCTGGGAACCGACCTGGGAAGAATCAGTTCCGTAGTGGAACTGATGAACGAACCCGAAGCCAAAAGCCTGGTTCCCAAGAGGCTGCAGGTGCAGGAAACCGTAAGAAGATACCAGAAAGTCGACCGGGTCCTGGCAGACGTAATCTCCAAAAAGCCTCAGTTCAGGGAACTCCTTACAGAGAAGCTGGACCGGGTGCTGGTCCATAAATTCTGGGGCTATGCAGTCTTCATGATGATCCTGCTGGTCATTTTCCAGAGCGTCTTTTTCCTGGCTGAATACCCGATGAACTGGATCGATGATTTATTCGCCTGGCTGTCAGCCACTGCCGGGGAATACCTTCCGGAAG
>JAKOOI010000526.1 GCA_022701475.1 Weeksellaceae bacterium | reverse complement strand
GTAGGTATCGGTCTTGGTAAAATCGGAGCTGCTGCTCTTGAAGCTATCGCAAGACAGCCTGAACAATCTGGAAAAATCCAAACAGCTATGCTTATTGCAGCTGCCCTTGTAGAAGGTGTTGCGTTTGCTGCTCTATTTGCAGTAAACTAATTAAACTCAAATCACTATCTGTAACGGTTGGTTACAGATAGTGATTATTTTAGAAAAAAGTAACAATTATTTATACATTTATATAATGGAATTAATTCATCAGTTTTCATCAGGATTATTTATTATCCAGTCTGTTATTTTTCTTGCCCTGTTATTTCTGCTGGGTAAATTTGCCTGGAAACCGATTTTAAAGTCTATCGATGACCGGGAAACTTCTATCGTTGACGCTCTGAACCAGGCTACCCTGGCGAGAAAAGAGATGGAAACGCTGAAAGAGGATAACGAAAGAATTATCCGTGAGGCAAAAATCGAAAGAGATGCCATCCTTAAGGAAGCCAGAGAAATCAGAGACAGAATCGTAGGCGAAGCGAAAGACGCTGCGAAATCTGAAGGCGATAAAATGATCGAAGCGGCAAGACAGACCATCAATGCTGAAAAGAATGCTGCCATGGCGGATATCAAAACCCAGATCGGGGTATTATCTGTAAACATTGCAGAATCTATCCTTAAGCAGAAACTGGATAACAGCGAAGCCCAAAACGAATTAGTTCAGAATTATTTAAACAAATCAACCCTTAACTAAGAACAGATGCTTACATCCAAAGTAGCTAAAAGATACGCACAGGGTTTACTTGATTTTACCAATGAATCAGGGCAGACGGCTACTGTATTTTCTGAGATGAAAGATGTGGTAAAGCTCATGTCGAAGTCTCAGGATCTGCATAAGTTTTTCCTGACGCCGTATATCGATTCCAAAAAGAAAGCGGAAGTGGCCAAGGAAATTTTCAAAAGCCTTTCAGCTACTTCCCAGAATGTGATCACACTGATCATCAGACAGGGAAGGGAAAGTCAGCTGAAGAACGTGGCTCAGGAATTCATCAATAAGGTGGAAGATATCAACGGGGTACAGCGGGTTACGGTAACTGCGGCTACCCAGCTTACGAAAGACAACCTGGAGCAGATCCTGAAGTCTACGAAACTCGTAGATACCGCTTCCAACTTCGATCTTAAAGTGCAGGTAAAGCCTGAAATCCTTGGAGGTTATATCGTAAGGGTAGGCGACCAGCAGGTAGATGCTTCCGTGAAATCCAAGCTGAACAGCATTAAAAAAGATTTTCATTTGAACTAATAAAATATTTCTAACCTGTTTAAATGCCAGAAGATATACAGATCTTTATCTGCATTTTACTGTTTAGATATCCTTATTCATATTAAAAAAGAAAAAACAACCATACAATGGCAGAAATAAATCCGGCAGAAGTATCTGCGATCTTAAAACAGCAATTGGCCAACTTCGACACGCAATCCAACGTGGAGGAAGTAGGTACAGTTTTAACCATCGGTGATGGTATTGCTCGTGTATACGGGTTAGAAAACGTACAATACGGAGAGTTGGTGAAATTTTCTAGTGATGTAGAAGGTATTGTACTGAACCTTGAAGAGGACAACGTAGGGGTGGCTCTTTTAGGGGAAAGCAAATTGGTGAAAGAAGGAGACACCGTAAGAAGAACCAACAGAATCTCTTCCATCAAAGTAGGGGAAGGAATGTTAGGAAGGGTAGTGGATACCCTGGGTAACCCTATCGACGGTAAAGGTCCTATCACAGGAGATTTATACGAAATGCCGTTGGAAAGAAAAGCGCCGGGAGTAATCTACAGACAGCCGGTAACCGAACCTTTACAATCGGGTATCGTGGCGATCGACTCCATGATTCCTGTAGGAAGGGGACAGAGAGAGCTGATCATCGGTGACAGACAGACCGGTAAAACCACTGTGGCGATCGATACGATCATCAACCAGAGAGAATTCTTCGATGCAGGAAATCCTGTATACTGTATATATGTAGCGATCGGACAGAAAGCGTCTACCGTAGCACAAATCGTTAAAACTTTATCAGATAAAGGAGCTTTGGCTTATACGGTAATCGTTGCCGCCAACGCTTCAGATCCGGTACCGATGCAGGTATATTCTGCCATGGCAGGAGCTTCTATCGGTGAGTTCTTCAGGGATACCGGAAGACCGGCTTTGATCGTTTATGATGATTTATCCAAGCAGGCGGTTGCTTACCGTGAACTTTCCCTTCTGTTAAGAAGACCACCGGGCCGTGAAGCTTATCCGGGAGACGTTTTCTATCTTCACTCCAGATTACTGGAAAGAGCGGCGAAAGTAATTGCCGACGACCAGATCGCCAGCCAGATGAACGACTTACCGGAATCTTTGAAGCCGATCGTAAAAGGAGGAGGATCTTTAACGGCACTTCCGATCATCGAAACCCAGGCAGGTGACGTTTCCGCATATATCCCGACCAACGTAATTTCCATTACCGACGGTCAGATCTTCCTGGAGTCGGATCTCTTTAACTCAGGGGTTCGTCCTGCAATCAACGTGGGGATTTCCGTATCAAGGGTAGGAGGTAATGCTCAGATCAAATCCATGAAGAAAGTTTCAGGTACGCTGAAGCTTGACCAGGCGCAGTACAAAGAACTTGAAGCGTTTGCAAAATTCGGTTCAGACCTTGATGCTTCTACGTTAGCTGTTATCTCCAAAGGGGAAAGAAATGTGGAAATCCTGAAGCAGCCGGTGAACTCTCCGCTTCCGGTAGACAGCCAGGTAGCCATGATCTACGCAGGAACAGAAAACCTGCTGAGAAACGTACCGATCAGAAAAGTAAAGGAATTCCAGATTGAATACATCGCTTTCCTGAGATCCAAGCATCCTGAAACAATGGCTGCGATCAAGGCAGGGAAAATTGATGATTCCATCACAGGTGTTCTTAAGCAGGCTGCTAATGATTTAGCTGCTAAATATAACTAAAAATTAGTTGATGGTTGTTGGCTGATAGTTGACAGAATTTTCTAAAACTAGCAACCAACAATCGACAACCAACAACTAACCCAATATGGCAAACTTAAAAGAAATACGAGGCAGAATTACATCCATCTCATCTACGATGCAGATTACCCGTGCTATGAAAATGGTTTCCGCAGCGAAACTGAAGAAAGCACAGGACGCTATCGTAATGCTGAGACCGTATTCTGAAAAACTACAGGAGCTTATCCAGAATGTAAATTCCAGCTCAGATCCTGATCAGGTTTCTGTTTACGCTCAGAAAAGAGAGGTGAAAAGAGTGCTTTTTATCGCTGTTACTTCAAACAGAGGTCTTGCAGGTGCTTTCAACTCTTCTATTGTGAAGGAGCCGAACCTGCAGTTTCAGAACAATTCTCAGTATGAGGCTGAAGTACTGTCCATCGGTAAGAAAGCTTTCGATGCGGTGAGAAGAACCCGTACCGTCTATGCCAATGAAAGCGCAGTGTATGAAAACCTGAGCTTCGATGCCGTAGCCCATGTGGCAGAAGCCGTGATGACCAGTTTCAGGGAAGGCAAATTTGACGAAGTTTATGTAATTTACAATAAATTCATCAATGCGGCTACCCAGGAGGTAACTACCGAGCAGCTTCTTCCGATTTCAATGCCTGAAACCACGGAGCCGCAGGTGGAAACGGACTATATCTTTGAACCGAGCAGAGCAGAAATCCTGGATAACCTGATTCCTAAGTCCATCAAGACCCAGGTATTCAAGGCCGTACTGGATTCTGTAGCATCAGAGCATGGGGCCCGGATGACAGCCATGCACAAAGCAACGGATAACGCACAGGCCCTGAAGAATGATCTTGTGATCTTCTATAACAAGGCAAGACAGGCTGCTATTACCAACGAGATCCTGGAGATCGTTTCCGGAGCAGAAGCATTGAAAAACTCGTAAGGGTTACTTTAACATATTATTAAAGCATCGTATACCACGATGCTTTTTTTGTTATTTTTATTTTGTTTATATTTGTAAAAATAAATTTTAGACCACCTTTAAATGGACTCGGACATAGTCAGGCTTTTGCTGGCCTTATTACTCGTTTTACTCAATGGCTTTTTCGTAGCCGCAGAATTTTCAATTGTTAAAGTTCGTTACTCACAAATACAGCTTAAAGCCGCGGAAGGAAATTCCATGGCAAAACAGGCGGAACACATCATTAAGCACCTCGACGAATACCTGTCTGCCACCCAGCTCGGGATCACCCTGGCATCGCTGGCCCTGGGTTGGGTAGGGGAAAGTGCCCTCCATCATGTGGTGGAAAACATCTTTGATTCTCTCAGTGTCGAGTTCAGCCAGGCTACCATCACCTCGATCTCGGTCATTACGAGTTTTGTCCTGATTACGATTATGCATATTGTTTTCGGAGAACTTATCCCGAAATCAATAGCGATCAGGAAATCTGAAGCTACCACAATGGCTACAGCTCTCCCGTTACGGGCTTTTTATACGGTCTTTAAACCGTTTATCTGGCTGATGAATTTAATGTCCAATACTTTTTTAAGACTGGTGAAAATTCATCCGGCTTCGGAGCAGGAGATCCATTCCACCGAAGAGCTGCAGCTGCTGGTGAAGCAGAGTGCAGACAGCGGGGAGATTGAAGAGGAAAACTACGAGATCATTAAGAATGCTTTTGATTTTACCGATCATTCGGCGAAACAGATCATGGTACCGCGCCAGAATATCACGTCCATCAACTTTGAGGATGACGTGAACGAGATCATCAACAAAATTATGGACAGCGGATATTCAAGGATCCCGGTGTATGTGGATTCTATCGATAATGTGATCGGTATTCTTTACACGAAAGAAATCATAAGAGAGTATATCAAGAGCAAAGGCGAGCTCACCCATGAGGATCTGAAAGAGCTGATGCGGGATGCCTTCTTCGTGGTGGGAAGCAAGAAAATTTCGGATCTGCTCAAAATTTTCCAGCAGAAAAAGCAGCACCTTGCTATTGTTATCGACGAATTCGGAGGTACCGAAGGCATCATTACCCTGGAAGATATTCTGGAGGAACTGGTCGGTGAAATCCAGGACGAGGAAGACGATGAAGAGAAAATTGTGGACAAAATAGCAGAAAACACCTATTGGGTACAGGCAACGCAGCCGTTGGAAGAGATCAACGAATTTTTACCTAAAAAGCTGCCGCTGCCTGAAGAAAGCGAATACAATACCCTGGCCGGATTTATCCTGCATGCTCTGGAAGACATCCCGGAGGAAAACCAGGAATTTACCAGGGAGAATTACCATTTCAAGATCCTGAAGATGAATAACAAAAGTGTTGAAATGGTGGAGATGGTCTACGAAGAACCGAATGATATCGATAACCTGGCTGAAAAGCTGGGCGAGGTGTAAAAAAAGCTGAAGATGATTTTCTACAATACCATAAGAGACTATGACGATCCGAAACGGAAGTACGAAGAAGACGTGCTTGTCCTGGAAGATACGGATGAAGTGTACAAGCTGGTGCTTCATAATGATGATGTCCATACTTTCGATTATGTCATTGATTCATTGATCGAAATATGCAAACATACATTGGAGCAGGCGGAGCAATGTACTTTACTGGTACATTTCAAAGGGAAGTGCACGGTGAAGACAGGCGCACTGGACGTTCTGAAACCCATGCATGAAAAGCTGCTTTCCAGGGAACTGACCAGCGAAATCGTATAGATAACAGACTCCGGCATAGACTCCGGAGTTTTTTATTGAACCGCAGGTAAACTAATTCCGGACCTGTTCTTTGCAGGCATTGCAGCCGGTAATTTTACAGATCCGCGTACCTGAATATTCCTGCTGTGCTTATCTGCGGGCCGTTTACGATATCCGTATCAAAATGGTCCGGGCTCTGCAGCCTGAAATCCCAAGAGAATTTCACTGAACGGATCACAGCCACTCTTATCTGATATCCGGTGTCCTGTACAGCTACACGTGCACAAAACTTCCTTGCTTCAGCCTTTCGTTTTCAATCCTGCAGACTGAATTCAAGTCAAATAAAATAGTA
>JAKOOI010000056.1 GCA_022701475.1 Weeksellaceae bacterium | reverse complement strand
GAATATCTGGAAAGGCTGGAAGAAGCCAAAAGAAGGGATCACAGAAAACTGGGTAAGGAACTCGGAATTTTTGCCTTCTCTGAAAAAGTAGGTGCCGGGTTACCGCTATGGCTGCCAAAAGGAACTTCTTTAAGAAAGAAACTGGAGGATTTCCTTTCCGCAGCACAGAAAAAAGGAGGTTACGAATTTGTAATGACTCCCCATATCGGTGCGAAAGAACTGTATGTAACTTCAGGGCACTGGGACAAATACGGGGCAGACAGCTTCCAGCCGATCAAAACCCCGAATGAAGGAGAAGAATTTCTGCTGAAGCCGATGAACTGCCCGCACCACTGTGAGATTTATAAAACTTCTCAATGGAGCTACAGGGATCTCCCGAAGCGGTATGCAGAATTCGGAACCGTATACCGGTACGAACAGTCCGGTGAGCTTCACGGGCTGACTAGGGTACGCGGATTTACCCAGGATGATGCCCACCTGTTCTGTACGCCGGATCAGCTGCTGGGAGAATTCGAAGCAGTAATTGATCTTGTACTGTATGTATTCAGGTCTTTAGGTTTCGAAGATTTCATTACCCAGGTTTCTTTAAGGGATCCTGAAAACAGGGAAAAATATATCGGTTCTGATGAGAACTGGGAAAAAGCGGAAAACGCCATCATTACGGCAGCTGAAAACAAGGGGCTGAGAACCGTGATCGAGTACGGGGAAGCGGCATTCTATGGTCCTAAGCTTGACTTTATGGTAAAGGATGCTCTGGGAAGAAGATGGCAGCTGGGAACCATTCAGGTGGATTATAACCTCCCTGAAAGATTTGACCTGCACTATATCGGAAGCGATAATGAGAAGCACAGACCGGTAATGATCCACAGGGCGCCTTTCGGTTCCATGGAACGTTTCATTGCCATCCTGCTTGAAAATACAGCCGGAGACTTTCCGCTGTGGCTGAGCCCTGAACAATTCATTATTCTACCGATTAGTGAAAAATATGCAGATTATGCGAAAAAAGTTTCAGACCTTTTGGAAAATCACGATATTAGCGGCCAGATTGACAACCGTAATGAAAAGACCGGTAAAAAGATCCGTGATGCGGAGCTGAATAAAATTCCGTTTATGCTGGTGGTTGGAGAAAATGAGGAGAAGGATGGCACAATTTCTGTACGAAGACGGGGTGAAGGAGATCTGGGCGCAATGAGCCTGGAAGATTTTGTATCTTACTTCAAGAAAGAATCGGCTATATAAAAGCGGATCGGAAATTGAAAGATGCTGTTAGCAATTGTCTTTCAATAAATTAAATAGTAGTTAACCCATAAAATTATAATACAATAGCACAACGATTTAACAACAGGGGCCCACAAAGACGTCCTGTACAGGAGGACTTACACTTGATCAACGAAAAAATTCGTGTGAGAGAGCTTCGTTTGGTGGGCGATAACGTAGAGCCGGGAATTTATCCTATAGACAAAGCAAGACAGATTGCCGCAGAGCAGGATCTTGATCTGGTGGTAATTTCCGATAAGGCTGAACCGTTTATTGCAAGAATACTGGAATATAAAAAATTCCTTTATGAGCAAAAGAAAAAACAAAAGGAATTAAAGGCCAAGCAGGTAAAAGTGGTGGTAAAGGAGATCCGTTTCGGACCTCAGACTGACGAACACGATTACGAATTCAAGAGAAAGCATGCTGAAAAATTCCTTGAGGAAGGTTCAAAATTAAAGACCTACGTATTTTTTAAGGGACGTTCCATTATCTTCAAAGACCAGGGAGAAATCCTGCTTCTTAAGCTTGCCCAGGAACTGGAGCATGTAGGGAAAGTAGACCAGCTTCCCAAACTTGAAGGAAAAAGAATGATCATGATGATGAGCCCTAAAAAACCGGCCAAATAATCAGCAGCCAGACCATAAGCGGTCTGATATCCATACAGCCTCAAATTCCTTTGAGGCTTTTTTATTCTGAACCGGGCTATTTTCCGCACTGAGAAAAAAATATTTCAGGTCTCAATAATTTTACGTAATTTTGCAGCCTACTATTCCCGGCTTACCGGGAGCCAGAAACAGATATTGATAACAAAACCATAAAAAAGCAGAACAATGCCAAAATTAAAAACGAAATCAGGTGCTAAAAAGCGTTTTGCTCTTACCGGAACCGGAAAGATCAAAAGAAAGAATGCTTATAAAAGCCACATCTTAACGAAGAAAGAAACCAAGCAGAAGAGAAATCTTACTACTACTTCTTACGTAGCTAAAGTGGATGAGAAAAGTGTTCAGCGTCAATTAGCCATCAAGTAGTTTTTATAAATCCATACCGGTTTATAAGAATTCAACAATTCAACAATTTAACCCTGAGATGGAGCAGCCAAGCGCAATGAAACAGATTGCCGCACATGTCAAAAAAACAATTTAAATTATGCCAAGATCAGTAAATGCCGTAGCTTCAAGAGCTCGCAGAAAAAAAATCATGAAACAAGCCAAAGGTTTTTTCGGTAGAAGAAAGAACGTTTGGACTGTAGCTAAAAATGCCGTGGAAAAAGCAATGCAATATGCTTACCGTGGCAGAAAAGAGAAAAAGAGAAATTTCAGAGCCCTTTGGATCACGCGTATCAACGCAGGAGCCAGAGTACACGGAATGTCTTACTCTCAGTTTATGGGAGCTCTTAAGAAAAACAACATTGAGCTTAACAGAAAAGTTTTAGCCGATTTAGCAATGAATCACCCTGAAGCTTTCAAAGCAGTTGTAGATCAAGTAAAATAATGTAAAATTTTTGTTATCAATATAAATCCTGAGTTTTTTGCTCAGGATTTTTTTATTATTTACATTTGCTCATTGTTCAATATGCAAAATTTTCTTTACCGGTGAAAAAAATAACCTCTTTTCTGCTTATTTCATTATCAGCCTACTCTTTACAGGCGCAAACTTTCATCCAGGCCTATAAAAACAGGGCCGACCAGGTTTCCCAGACCAATATTACTTCCCTTTTGCAGGATTTTCAGAATCTCGGCGTAAAGACCACCGGATCTGCCGCCAATACCAATACCCTGAACTGGCTGAAAGCAAAATACCAGTCCTTCGGGTATACGGCCGGCCAGATTACCGAAGATCCTTTTATTTTCGGAAGTAATATCAGCGCAAAAAACCTCGTTATTACCAAGACCGGAACTGTTTATCCCAATATCTACGTTATTATCTGCGGGCATTATGATACCATCAACGGTCCCGGCGTAAGCGATAACGGAAGCGGCACCTCGATCCTTCTTGAAGCAGCAAGGATCCTGAGAGATATTCCCACTGAATATTCCATTAAATTCATCCACTTTTCAGGAGAGGAACAGGGCCTTCAGGGAAGCGCCCATTATGCAGACAATGTCGTGTTCCAGAACAATGTACGCCAGCTGAATATCCGTCTGGTCTTCAACATAGACCAGGTGGTAGGAAAAATAGGCAACAGCAATACGGCCATCAAGTGCGAAAGTGACCAGGCCGGCATGACCTCAAACAATGCAGCTTCACAGGCATTTACCCAGCAGCTGGCCAACTGCACCACATTATACTCCCCGCTGCAGACCGTCATGTCCAATGCCTACTCTTCTGACTATATGCCTTTTGAACAGAACGGAGACATTATTACCGGTTTTTATGAAAATGTAAGAAGCTATAATGAGCATACGGTAAATGACACTTTTGCCAATGTAGACCCGACTTATGTATATAACGCAGGAAAAGCGGCAGTCGGTGCCCTACAGCATTTTGCAACGGCTGCAGTAACCCAGCTCGCTACCGAAGAAATAAAACAGGACCATCTGGAATCCGTAAAAATTTATCCGAATCCTGCAAAAGATCATCTGTTCATTGAAGTTCCGGAAGAGATCAGAAATTTCAGGGTAGCCATTTCCGATATGAGCGGCAGGAATGTTCTGAACCGGGAAAATGAGAAAAAGATCAGCGTTTCAGGCCTGGCTGACGGGACTTACCTGGTTAAGGTTTCAACCGGCCAGAAAACGGCTGTCAGGAAAGTGATTATCGGTAAATAAAAATATAAAAATCCCGTGCAGCAAATCTACACGGGATTTTTTATGCTGTTTCAATGCGTCCGCTTCAATAATTCCGCTTCAACATCTGCCATCTGCATTCCTTTCGCTTTCAGGAGGATCAGGTAATGGTACAGCAGGTCTGCGGCTTCATTCCTGAAAAGGTCATCGTTGTTGTCTTTGGCTTCAATCACCAGTTCCACCGCTTCCTCCCCTACTTTCTGGGCCATTTTATTGATGCCCCGCTGAAATAATGAATAGGTGTAAGAACCGTCTGCCTTTTCATCAATTCTCCGGCTGATTTTCTCTTCCAGTTCATACAGAAACCCTTTGTTATCCTTATCCCCAAAGCAGCTGAAGCTTCCGGTGTGGCAGACTACATTTTCAGGAACAGCTTTGATCAGAACTGTATCGCGGTCGCAGTCCAGGGCTATGCTCTTTACGGCTAAAAAATTCCCGGATTTCTCGCCTTTTGTCCAGAGCCTGTTTTTGGAACGGCTGAAAAAAGTGACTACTTTTTCCTGCTGCGTTTTTTTAAAGGCTTCTTCATTCATATATCCCAGCATCAATACCTGTAATGTCCGGTCATCCTGAACAATTACCGGTACCAGACCATCCGGGCTTTTATTAAAATCTATAGTCATCGTACAGCAATTTTTTTTGTTTTTAAGTTATTTTTCAGATCCCGGATCCCGACTTCCCCGAAATGGAAAATGCTTGCTGCAAGAGCTGCAGTTGCTTTTGTCCGGGTAAAAACCTCTTCAAAATCTTCTGTTTTACCCGCACCTCCGGAGGCAATGACCGGAATCTGTACATTTTCGGAGATTATACCGGTTATCCTGATGTCAAATCCGCTTTTGGTACCGTCGCCGTCCATGGAGGTCAGCAGGATTTCACCGGCGCCCAGTGTTTCTGCCTTTTTTGCCCAATCCAGCGTCTTCAATCCGGTGCGTTCCCGGCCTCCTTTTATATGCACATAATCTGTACCGTTGACCCCTCTTGTATCAATGGCAACGACGACACACTGGCTTCCGAAGGTATTGGCGATTTCTGAAATCAGCACCGGGTTTGTAACTGCAGACGAATTGATGCTGATCTTATCGGCTCCTGCATCCAACAGCTTCCGGACATCTTCAACCGATGAAATACCGCCGCCTACCGTAAAAGGAATGCTAAGCTCACGGGAAATTTTACGAACCAGTTCCGCGAAGGTTTTACGTTCTTCGATCGTTGCGGTAATGTCCAGGAAAACCAGTTCATCCGCCCCTTCTATTTCATATCTCTTAGCCAGCTCCACGGGATCGCCGGCATCCCTTAATCCTTCAAAATTGATTCCTTTGACGGTGGTTCCGTTTTTAATATCCAGACAGGGGATGATTCTTCTTTTTAGCATTATATTCTGTACATCTCCGTTGCAGGGATGTCATTTTTTTTATGTTTAAACGGGTTAAAACCCGTTTCTATTGATATTCCGAAATAAATTCCTGTAATTGTTTCAATGAAATTTTTCCTTCGTAGATGGCTTTTCCGATGATCGTACCGGAACAGCCGATCTCTTTCATCTTCTTCACGTCGTCAATACACGAGATTCCACCGCTTGCAATTAATCTAACCGCGGTCGTATTTAAGATTTCAGTATATAATTCACCGGAAGCGCCCTGAAGCATCCCGTCTTTTGCAATATCCGTACAAATGACGTTTTCAATTCCTTTTTCACGGTACTGAAGGATAAAATCGATCACATCAAGTCTGCTTTCTTCCATCCATCCGGAAGTTTTGATCTTGCGGTTCTCACAGTCGGCTCCGAGGATGATCTTTCCGGGACCGTATTTCTGAATCAGGTCTATGCAGAACGCGGGGTCCTGAACGGCTATACTTCCGATCGTAATTTGCGCTGCTCCTGAATCAAAGGCCGTTTCAATATCCTGCAGGGTCTTCAGACCGCCGCCGAAATCAATGATGAGAGACGTTTCACCGGCAATTCTCTCCAGCACTTTGTGATTGACGGTATGCTTTGATCTGGCACCGTCCAGATCCACCAGATGAAGGTATCTGATGCCATAGCTTTCAAATTCTCTGGCCACCTCCACCGGATTCTCATTGTATATTTTTTTGGTTGCATAATCACCTTTTGAGAGACGGACGCATTTTCCGTCGATGATATCGATAGCAGGAATAATTTTCATTTTAAAGTTTTAAAAAGTTCTCTAATAATCTGCTTCCGGCCGGTCCTGACTTTTCCGGATGGAACTGCATGGCATAAAAATTATCTTTCTGCAGGGAAGCACTGAAGGGCAGAATATAATCGCAGACAGACGTGGTATACTCGGACAGCTCACAGTAATAGCTGTGCACAAAATACACGTCGTTACCTTCTTGACAGCCTGCGAAAAGATCTGACCGTACTTCTGAAACCGAGTTCCAGCCCATATGCGGAACAATATCTTCAGGCGGAAACCTTTTTACAGGAATACCAAAAATTCCCATTCCTTTGGTATTTCCTTCTTCATTACTGCCGCACATCAGCTGCATCCCGAGGCAGATCCCCAGAACCGGCTGCTTCAGGGACGGGATCAGCAGGTCAAGTCCTTTTTCCTTCAGGTTCTCCATAGTGGATGATGCTTCCCCCACACCGGGAAAAATTACCTGATCCGCATTCCTGATGATATCGAAATCATCAGTGATAACCGAGTCTGCATTCAGTCTGCGGACTGCATTCTGTACGGAATTTACATTTCCGCCGTTGTATTTGATAATGGCAATCATTATAAGCTTCCTTTGGTTGATGGCAGGTTAAAATTCAGGTCAGAGCGGTTGACAGCCATTTTAACGGCTTTGGCAAAGGCTTTGAAAACAGATTCGATCTTGTGGTGTTCATTTTCGCCTTCCACATTGATGTTGAGATTGCATCTGGCAGAATCGGTAAACGATTTGAAAAAATGATAAAACATTTCCGTTGGGACACCCCCGATTTTCTCGCGCTTAAACTCCGCCTGCCACACCAGCCAGGGACGGCCGCCGAAATCCACGGCTACCTGTGCCAGGCAGTCATCCATCGGAAGCAGGAACCCGTAGCGTTCGATTCCCTTTTTCTTTCCCAGTGCTTTCAGAAATGCTTCACCCAGTACAATTCCGGTATCTTCAATCGTGTGGTGCTCATCCACCTGCAGATCGCCATTTACCTGAATTTTCAGATCCAGGTTACCGTGCCTCGAAATCTGTTCAAGCATGTGATCGAAAAAGTGGAGCCCGGTTGCAATTTCAGACTTTCCGCTTCCGTCAAGATTTATTTCAATTTCAATTCCGGTTTCACGGGTTGTCCGTGACACTCTGGCTTTCCTGGGAATCTCCTTCAGATACCGGTAAATATCCTCCCAGCTGACTGTCGTCAGAACGGCATCATCATGCGCTGTATCACCGACCAGGATCGCCTGTGCTCCGAGATTCTCAGCCAGCTGAATATCGGTCAGGCGATCACCGATCACAAATGAATTTTCAAGGTCATAGTCTCCGTACATATATTTTCCCATCATCCCGGTTCCCGGCTTGCGGGTCGGCAGGTTTTCATGCTCAAAACTTTTATCGATAAGAATATCACTGAAGACAATGCCTTCATTTCCCAATGCTTTCAACATTTTTTCCTGAGGCTTTATAAAGTCTTCAAAAGGGAAGCTGTCCGTTCCCAATCCGTCCTGATTGGTCACCATGACGAGTTCAAAATCCAGTTCTTTTGCAATGGCGGACAGATTCCGGAAAACCCCGGGATAAAATTCCAGCTTTTCCAATGAATCCACCTGGTAATCTATCGGCGGTTCTATGATTAAGGTCCCGTCGCGGTCGATAAACAATACTTTTTTCATACGATGGTTTTTAAGGTTTTAATTAACCGGATGTTTTCTTTCCGGCTTCCGGCACTGATCCTGAGGCAGCCCGGAATTTTAGGATCTCTTTTACTCGTCAGGATTTCATTTTCGAGTAAATTTGCATATACTTTTTCTACATTCTCAAATTCGGTAAGGAAGAAATTGGCATCGCTCGGATGTATTTTCCTGACACATGCCAGCTGCTGAAGTTCATGATTCAGCCATGCCATTTCCTTTAACGTATTTTTGATACGCTGTTCTACCGACTCCTTTTTGTCCATCTCTTCGATGACTTTATTTAAACTTAAGGAATTAACGTTGTACGGAGCTTTGACGGTGTTGATGAGCGCGGTGATTTCCTTTGAAGCATAAGCCGTTCCTACCCTTGCCCCGGCCATTCCCCACGCTTTGGAAAACGTCTGCAGAACAATGAGATTGGCATGTTTTCCCAGCAGGTCTACACACGATCGCTTATCTGAAAATTCAATATAGGCTTCATCCACCACTACGATTCCGTTGAAGTTCTGAAGGTAGAATTCGATATCTTCCACCGAGTTTCCGGTGGGATTGTTGGGTGAGCAAAGGAAAAAGACTTTCGGCTGTTCTTCATTTGCTATCTTTAAAAATCCATCTTTGCTGATTTGAAAATTTTCGTTCAGTTTCAGCTGTACCACCTGATTATCATTTACTGAGGCATAAAACCCATACATCGCAAACGAAGGATCCATCATGAGTATCGAATCTTTTCTCGGTTCACAGAACACTTTGATGATCAGATCGATCAGTTCATCACTGCCGTTTCCTACGGCAATCTGGCTGACAGGCACACCTTTTAACACAGATAATTTTTGCTTCAGCTTTTTCTGGGTCGAATCCGGATAACGGTTCAGATCACCGGAAGCGCTTTCATTCGCATCCAGAAATACCGGGTTTTCAAACTCACTCATATCCCTGAAACTGAGGTACGGCTGAAGCTCAAGGATATTTTTGCGTACTAAGCGGGTGATATTAAATTCTTTCATTTTTTTCTTTTAATCGGATGCTGACGGCATTTTTATGGGCAAAAAGTCCTTCTGCATCTGCCATCGTCTCTATGGTCGTACCTAAATTTCTCAGTCCTTCTGCCGAAAGTTCCTGAAATGTAATTTTCTTCACAAAACTGTCCAGGGAAACACCGCTGTAATTCTTTGCAAAACCATTGGTGGGAAGCGTATGATTGGTTCCGCTGGCATAATCCCCGGCACTTTCGCAGGAATAATTGCCTAAAAAAACGGAACCTGCATTCTCTATTCCGGAAATATACCGTTCAGCGTTCCCCACGGCCAGGATCAGGTGTTCCGGGGCATAGACATTGCTGAATTCCAACATTTCTTGCACCGTTTCCATCAGGATAAAGTGGCTATTTTTCAATGCTTCCGCAGCCAGTTCATTTCTGGGCAGCACTGACAGCTGTTCTTGTGTTTCCTTCACTGTTTCCTGCAGGATATTCTCATCTGTTGTCAGGAAAATAACCTGGCTGTCGTTTCCGTGTTCCGCCTGGGAAAGCAGATCGGCAGCACAGAAAGCAGGAACGGCCTGTTCATCGGCCATTACCAGTACCTCGCTGGGTCCGGCAGGCATATCAATGGCTACCTTATGATTCTGGGCAAATTCTTTTGCAGCCACAACATACTGGTTTCCGGGGCCAAATATTTTATATACTGCAGGAATGCTTTCCGTTCCCAGCGTCATCGCTGCAACCGCCTGGGCACCTCCCGTCCTGAATATTTCCGTGACACCGCAAAGCTTTGCCGTGTAGAGAATGGCAGGGTTGATATTTCCGGTCCGGTCCGGTGGCGTACACAGGATTATTTCCTTGCAGCCCGCCAGCTGAGCCGGTACCGCAAGCATCAGGACTGTAGAAAACAGCGGAGCCGTCCCTCCGGGAATGTAAATCCCCACTTTCCCGATGGCCCGGTTTTCGCGCCAGCAGACCACGCCTTTTGTTGTTTCGGTCCTTTCAGACTGCGGAATCTGGGAAGCATGAAATTTTGTAATGTTGTCTTTTGCGTGATGAATTGCTGCCTTTAATGCCTCATTGACCAGAATTTCAGCCTCGTTTATTTCCTGACCGGAAACTCTGACGGTTTCGACTTCTGCATGGTCGAATTTCTTGCTGAATTCAATCAAAGCGAGATCGCCTTTTTCAGCGACTTCATTAAATATTCCGGCAATGGTTTCCGTTAATTCTTCTCTTTTCAGTACCGGTCTTTTTGCCAGTTCTGACCATGTTTCTTTCTGCGGATATCTACTGATCTTCATGCTATATTACCATTTTATCAATTGGAATAATCAAAATATCCTGGGCACCATTTTCTTTCAGTTCATCAATCACTTCCCAGAACCGTTCTTCATCGATAACCGAATGGATGCTGCTCCAGCCTTTTTCGGCCAGCGGAATAACCGTCGGGCTCTTCAGAACCGGAAGCGTTTTGGAGATCAGTCCGATTTTATCATCCGGAACATTCATCAGGATGTATTTCGAGTTTTTTGCCCGTAACACCGCTTTTATCCTGAACAGGAATTTTTCCAGAATGGCTTTTTTGTCTTCATCGAGCAGGGCCGTTTTTGCCAGGACGGCTTCCGATTTCAGGATGGTAACGGTTTCTCTCAACCCGTTTCTGAATAATGTGCTCCCTGAGCTTACGATGTCACATATCCCGTCTGCCAGCCCGATATTCGGAGCGATTTCTACGGAACCCGAAATTATGTGGATGTCTGCTGAAATATTATTTTCATACAGGAAATTTTTCAGGGTGTTCGGGTAGGAAGTAGCAATCTTTTTATCCTGGAAATAGCTGATGTCATCCGTTTCGATCTCTTTCGGAACAGCCAGGGAAACCCTGCATTTTGAGAATCCCAGAGGCTGGACGATTTCAATGTTTTTATCTTTTTCGATCAAAAGGTTTTCACCAACGATGGCGATATCCACTACGCCGTCTTCCAGGTATTGGGGAATATCGGAGTTGCGGAGGTACATGATCTCCATCGGGAAATTGTCTACGGAAACTTTCAGCTGGTCTTTTCCGTTGTTGATGAAGATGCCGCAGTCTTTAAGCAGCTGAAGCGATTCTTCATAAAGCCTTCCGCTTTTTTGTATGGCTATTTTTAATTTACTCATTCTATTCACTTTTGCTGTGCTGAGTAAACGCGAATGGTTTTTTGAAACAAATTGCCCGGGAAGAATCTGGAAACAAAAAAACCGCCTGTTTACTCAGACGGTTTTTTGATATTTTGATTTTTAACGTGTAGTATCGATCAATCAGTTCCGTCCTGGCAGAGATGATGATGATAATGATGTACTGTTAAAAAATTCGGTTTCATTGTTGAATGATTGTTCTGCAAATGTAAAGCATATTTTTCTAATTATACAAATTTTCTTTCGAATTTTCTTCTACCGCCATTTTATTTTAACATAAATTTTACCGTATTCAACTTGTATTCAGACATTTATTTAATTAAAAATTTGATTGAAGCTATTCAGTCACAATTTACATAGAGTGATAAAATGTTTTGTCTGATCATTCATTTTGTCTGATCATATTTAGATAACAGGGACCTTACGGTATCCGGAGCTATGAAGGATCACCCCTTTACATAAAATAATATGATCATTTTCCTTAGAATACTGCTGACCGTTATTCTGGCAAAATGAACTTCCGGTATCCCGCTTACTTCTTCCAACCCTTTAATCCAATCACTACTTCAAGTTCATGTTATGCCAGGGTTACATTTCTTCTGCCAGAGAAATTGGCCTTTATTTTCTCATTCGCTTTTGATATATTTGCAGGTCCTGACATCTGTAGTATTCCATTGCCGGTACAGGGCGCCTGCTGTATTTTCTTTTGCAGGGAAATACGGTGCATCCCATTAAAAATTTAAATTCTGAAAATGATAAAACATGTACTTACTGTCCTTTGTGCTTTACCCATTTCCTTATCCGCTCAGGTTGGCATCAATACACAGAATCCACAAGCGGCCTTTCACGTAGACGGTGCAAAGGACAATCCTTTAACCGGGGTACCGTCTGCCGCCCAGCAGCTGAATGATGTAACTGTTGATTCCAACGGAAATGTAGGTGTGGGAACCATTGCCCCTTCTGCAAAGCTCGAAATCAATGCGGGATCAGGAAGTGCGATTAAAATTACCGATACTTCCGAAGGCCTGGGAAAAGTGCTGACGTCCGATTCCAGCGGAAATGCCCGATGGGCGGCCCCCGGCACCAGCTTCGCCAAACTGGCAACGATCCCGACTACAGAGCAAACCATGGCTACGATTGACGATCCGTTGATTTCCGGAGACCAGAGAATTGCCTACTCCGGTGCATTCATTACGCTGACACCGGGAAAATACCAGGTGAATTTTACCATGTGGTGTGCCCCGACCGGAACCAATGCCTCTCCCAGTTCTACCAATGACGGTTTTGCATCCGTTTTCCTGTCAACGTCTTCATCGGCTAACGTCGCTCCGAATTACCTGACTCCGATCAAGTCGATCATTATTCCGAGGCTGTATAACGCCGCTGCTGCAAGTCCGGATTACTATGGATCAGGAAATATCGCCGTTACCATCACCCAGCCTACCAACCTCTACCTTTGGGTTTATATGTCCGGGGGAAACTGGTCCGGCACGGCAACAAGAAGCATCCGTTTCAGATTTGATGCAGGAAGCTACGGACCGTATGTCCAGATGTATGCCGTTCCTTTTGAAGTGGAATAACAAAAGTTTACACTACCAAACGTCCGGAGATGATTCCGGACGTTTGGTGTATCAAAAAATGGATTAAGGAAGAAAATTAGTGAATCAGATCCTGATAAAACCGGATCAGCTGTCCTGCAATGGCTTCATCATTGAACTTCTGTACAAATTCAAACCCTTTTTCAGCACGTCGTTTCCGCTCGGATTCATAATCCCATAGAAACTTGATTTTAGCTTTTAAATCCCGTTCGTTTCCGGGATCCACATACATGGAATCCGGACCGCCCGCTTCAGGGAGACAGCTGGTATTACTGGTGATGACTACGGTTTTTGAAAACAGCGCTTCAATCACCGGGATTCCGAAACCTTCAAAGAAACTTGGATAGACAAAAATATCGGCCAGTTTGTAGAGTACGGCCAGTTCATCCATAGAAACCCCTTCCAGAAAAATAACCTGCTCCTGCATTTTGTTTTTGCGGATGAATGCCTCAACCGTTTTAAAATAATTTGTTTTTCTGCCGACCACAACCAATGGAATTTGCGTACCCTGAATGCCTTTCACAATATTCAGGAGGTTTTTGCGCTCTTCAATTGTTCCTACATTCAGGATAAACCTTTCCGGAAGGCTGAATTTCTCTTTTACCAAGCCGGTGAATTCATCAGTCTGTTCCTCCTTGAATGCCTGGTGGCAGCCCTGGTATATGACTTCGATTTTATTTTCAGGGACCTTCAGGAACTGAATGATATCCTGCCTGGTCTGTTCTGAAATGGCAATGATTCTATCAGCCGATTCCGCTGCTTTTCTGAACTTCCAGAAGTGGATCTTACGGTCAAAAAATGAATAGTATTGCGGATACCGCACAAAAATAAGATCGTGAATGGTCACCACTTTTTTAATCGGTTTTTTATCCCATCGCAAAGGAAGCTCGCCTGAGAGGCCATGGAACAGATCCGCTCCTGCTTTCTGGGCATCTTTTCCCATTTTAAACTGCCGGGACATCTGTCCTTTTGAGGTTTCCACAAAACGGACGTTCTGATGCTGCAGAATATCTGCACCGCGTTCCGATTTGTTTTTATTCAAAAGAAGATATTCGTTCTCCGGGAAATAACGGGACAGTATTCTCACCAGGTCACGGGAGTAGTTTCCCAATCCGGATGTGTTGTGAAAAAACCTTTTGGCATCGTACGCTATCTTCATGATCCGGTCTGTTTTTGAAATTCCTGAAAAGTTCCGAAGGCATAGTTTTTCCTTTTCAGCCAGGAGATGAAAGCATCAAACCTCTCTACCATTTCTTTTCCGGTATTTTTAACCGTAAAACCAGGCAGCCTGAATGCTTCATCCCTGATTTCAGCAAATTCCCAGGGATGGAAATAAACATTCAGGTAACCGTCTTTTTTTAATACGTCTGCAGCTAATTTCCGGTAAAAGGCCAGCGGGAAATTATGAAAGCTGAGCCAGAACAGCGGAATCCTGAAATTCGGGGAAACCGAAGCCGGAATCTGGGTCACTTTTCCTTCTTTGAAACAGGTCCGCGAAACTTTCAGGTTATTGTATCTGCCGGGAAGATACGTCGGATTGACCGACGAATTATAAGAGTACCCCGCATCTTCAACCGCATTTTTACTTACGGGCATCATGCGCGGCATTCTCAGGCCTGTAATTTCGGTGGAAAATAATTCTTCCAGCCGCTCTCTGGATTCCTTCAGATGCTTTTCCTGAAATTCGGAATGGAACCATGTATGGGAAGCGAGCTCGTGCCCTTCCTGCAGCAGTCTTTCGATCAGACCCCTGCTGTGTTCCGCAAAAACCACCGTAGAAAAGAAGGTGGCTTTTACCTGATGTTTTTTCAGAAGATCCAGAATGCGTACAAGCCCGGTCTGTGAGACGGAAATCTGTTTTTCGAAAGGGATTTTTCCCTGATATTCCAGTGGCATATCAAATTCTTCGATATCAAAACTCAATAATACCATGTTTAAAAATTTTTATTTTTGATGATGTAATTCGGCCGGTCTTTCACCTGCTTGAAAATTTTGCCCAGATAGATGCCGATGATCCCCAGGATGATGAGCTGCAGCCCGCCGAAAAACACGATGGTCATGATCAGCGATGCCCAGCCGGAGATTTCCGTTCTGGCCACAAAAGAATAAATGACGTAGATTCCGTAGCCGACCACAGAAAGCCCTGAAAACAGAAACCCGAGATAGGCCGCAATGTAGAGCGGTTTTACGCTAAAAGCAGTAATCCCGGTAAAGGCAAAAGTGATCATTTTCTTCAGGTTATAGCTGCTTTCTCCGGAAATCCTCTCATTGGCGGTAAATTCAATGCCGGCCTGCCTGAAGCCCATCCAGCTGGTAAGCCCCCGCAAGAAAAGGTCGTCCTCGTTAAAATTACGCATCACATCCACCGCACCGGCATCCATCAGCCGGAAATCCGAACCGCCGCCTTTGGTAAGATTGACATCTGACAGCTTTGACAGGATTTTATAGAAAAAATCGGAGGTCTTCCGTTTGAACAATGAAATTTCCTTTGGATACTTCCTAACCGTAAAAACGATATCATAGCCTTCTTCCCATTTTCTGATCATCTGCGGTATCAGTTCAGGCGGATGCTGGAGATCGCCATCCATCGAAATGACAGCATTTCCGCGGGCAAAGTCCATTCCGGCTTTCACGGCAGGCTGGTGCCCGAAATTCCTTGAGAATTCAATAAACTTCACTTCATGATGCAGTGCGGCAAGCTCCTCGAGCTTTTCCTGTGTCCGGTCCCTGCTTCCGTCATTTACAAAGATGATCTCAAAATGATAACCGTCGAGCCCGGCAAATACCCGGCTGATTTTTTCGTGTACCAAAGCAACGTTTCCTTCTTCGTTATGCGCAGGGATGACAATGGAAATTTTCTTCATACAATAGGTTAATTCAGGCTGTAACTTTTGTCAAAATCCTTGGTAAGAAGCTCATAGCTTACCCTCAGCCAGACAACAATGCAAGGTACGGCTTTCAGGGAATATTTAATGATATAATTTTCTTTGATAAATTTCGGGAAAAGGTCTGAAGTGGAAAAGCAGGTAAAAATAATAACGAAAACCAGCAGTCCTGTAACCAGCGGTGTCCGTGTTTTCTGAAGAAAGAACCAGATCATTACTCCTGTTACGGCAATGATATAAGTGGGTGATTCCGAGCTGGAGCTGAACAGTACCAGGAACAGCAGTGTGGAAGCCAGGATCATCAGCTGGAAAGCATAATGCTTATACTGGCTGACTCTTACATACGGCAATGCAAAAAGCGGAAGGCCGAAAGCCAGGAATACCAGGTTGGAAATAGAAGCGTCACCCAAGATCCTTCTTACAAATCCCATGAGGGAAATATCCTGCATGTTTCCCAACACCTGGTTGGCCGCATTTTTCTCCATGATCGACTGAAACCAGTCCGAATAGCACTGTACCACAAACTGCGGTGAGGAATAAACCATGGGCAGCACGAAAAACAGGAGTGCAATCCCGAGTCCCGAGAGAACAAATTTTATCTTGTTTCTGATAAAAAAGAACTGGCTGAGCCCTACGATACCGTAAATTTTAACAAAAACCCCGATCAGGATCGCGGTAACGGATTTTATTTCCTTCCGTTCATAAATATATACTGCCGAAAGCAGCAGAAGGCCTGTCAGTGCTACATTGAACTGGAGACTGAGGGCCGCCGTGATGTATTCCTGCAGGCAGAATAAGGCAAAAAGGGCCTTTTTTCCATCTGAAAAAGGAAGTTTATGGATGGCGTATATGAAAACAAACGTATTTAAAGCATTCCAGAGCGAAATCCCGAGCCAGTCCGGCATCAGGGCAAACGGTGCAATCAGCACACTGAAGAATACCCCGTAATGGTTCATATCGAAAAAGCGGTCCGGATATTCTGCAAAGAGGTTGGTACGGTCCCGGGTGTTGAAGAATACGCTTTTAAAGATCAGGTAATTGTTGATGGCATAATTGCCTCTGAAATATTTGGAAATAGCCGTAACAACAGATATAATAAGATAAACCCCAAATATGTATTTGGGGTTCAGCAGTATTTTAAAAATTTTATCTTTCAAAATGGTAATGGTAATAGGGTTGAGAACGGCAGGTCTTAAACGGCCACATTGTTATCCCTCAAGGCATCATTCAAAGACGTTTTCTTATCGGTGGATTCTTTTCTCTGTCCGATAATCAGGGCACACGGCACCTGGTATTCACCGGCCGGATACTGTTTGGTATAGCTTCCCGGGATCACTACGGAACGGGCAGGAACCCTTCCCTT
>JAKOOI010000483.1 GCA_022701475.1 Weeksellaceae bacterium | reverse complement strand
TCTGTTGGCCATAATGATGATGGTATTTATAGATTAGAAAAGATTATCCTTTTATTGAAAATAATAGAGAGGTAACCATGGAAAAGAATTATGAATTGCATCTGCCTCCGAATCCTGGATTCCCGTTGCCTGAACTGCCGCCGTCACACGAGTCCGAAGATCGCCTCCCGGAACAGGAGTTGCCTCTTGAACTCCGGTTTGTTGGATTTATATTGTTCATAGCTGAATTTTTTGTATTACTATGCAATGATATCCATATCCGGCGGTAACCAGTATAAGCCGGCGATGAGCTGAATGGATTGTTTCTGATAATGTGAAAGCCAAATATTTTCAGGATGCCCGTTCCCGAGGATCAGGAAGGTGATGAATTGCTGACTCAAATGTACGTGTAAATAATTCACAGTTTTATGACGAAAGTCATGTCAGCAGGTGATTTTTATTTACGGCATTACAGAAGAAAGCTGTTATGCAGACTGTTGTGACAACAGGTCTGTTTGTCTGTAGGGAATCTGCGTCCGCGAACCGGTTTAATAAAGTATCTTACGGTTTTCTATTCTTACGATTTTATCTCTTTCCATCCCTTTGATAGTTCTGATGGCCGTCTCCACGCAGAGCCCCGTGAGGCTTGCCATCTGCTGTCTGGTCAGCGGAATCATGAATGAGTAAGGGGACTGCTCCTTCTGAAAGCTTTTCAGATAGTCCATCAGTACTTTAAGTTTTGCTGTAGGATTCTGGGAAGACATATTCTGTGTCATGATAATCTTGAAATAAAGCCTCTGGGAAAGAACCTTGTTCATATCCAGGCAAATATCAGGATAAAGTTTCATCAGGTCCAGAAATACTTTTTTCGGAAGTCTCAGGACACTACAGTGGCTCAGTGCAATGGCATTAATGGGATACAGCTTATCCATAAACAGCAATGATTCCCCGATGCTCTGACCGTCTTCCAGAAGGGTCTGGATAATTTCTTTGCCGTCATCATTATAATTATTGAGTTTCACATCCCCTTCTATAATCTGATAATAATAATTAGGAATGTCACCTTCGCTGAATATAATTTCCGAAGGTTTGTATCTCCTTGTGATTGCTCCTACTGAATGCAGAATTTCTTCTTTGATTACCATGATAGCTGTTTTTTTTATGTAATATCATCAGGACATCGCCAGCGGAATATAACATTTCGTTAATAAGTAAATGCAAATATTGAACCTGTATTATAATTATTTATACTATAATTATGATATTGATTTTAAATGAATAAAATTCTTTATTTATGAATAAATTTTATTTAAAATAAGGCTATATTATCTCATTAGTACACATGCCAGTGTTATGGTATGGATTCATTCCGTAAAAAAGAGGACAAAAAATGTGCTTTCCCGGTTCCCGGTTTTTAGCCGTTAACAGATGAGAAAAATCAGGATGAATAAGATCAGGTGCCGGTAAACAGCTGTTATTACCGTACTGGTGCGCATTTACAGGCAATCCGGAAAGCCTGATTGACATGATTATTTTCATAATGTTAATGTTAAGTGTGGTTAACAAAATTAAACTAATCATCTTCTAACTGTTATGACCAAAATCATACATTACCCTTAAATGAAATTTTGGATAAAATATCGGGCCCTGTCGGTATGCTGCCCTGTACAGATAATTTTGTATTGTTTATCGGATAACGCTGCACCGTTTTTTAAATAGGAAGCGGATAAATGAAAGCAGCAGCCCGGATCCGGTCAGGCTGCTGCTTCAGGGCATTTTTGATTCGGCAATTTATTTGCTGTCCGGAACAAATTTTTTCCTTGCCAGCTCTTTACGCACACGGCTCAGGCTTTCGGGAGTGATTCCGAGATAAGAGGCAATCATCCACTGCGGCACTCTTAAAAGCAGATCCGGATACATGGTAATGAATTTCATATACCGTTCCTCTGCGGTCTCGCCTAATAAGGAATTGATTCTGTCCTGCAGGCTTCTGATATGTTTCTGAATGAGAATATCGCTTTTCTCCAGGCTGTTCGGGAACTCTCCTACAAGTTTGCTGATGAAATCGGGATGCATCATCAATACCTCCGAATCTTCCACAGCCTCGATATAATAAACGGATTTCTCATTGAAATAAAGGCTGCTCCGGTCGGAAATCAGCCAGCTTTCAGGAGCGAACTGAATGATGTGTTCTTTTCCGTTCTTATCAATAGAATACATTTTCAGCAGTCCCTTTTCCACAAAGTAGATGTATCTGCAGACTTCGCCGTACTGCAGCAGAAACTGGTTCTTCTGGATCTTTTTGGTTTCATACTGCAGGCTGCAGGTATTTACCTTCTCCACAGGAACATTCAGTACTTTGGATAAATACGTATTGATATTTTTCATTAGGCAATCTGATCGGCTGATATATGTTGATGGGAAGCATTGCTGACTGCTTTTCCGTTTTCAATGACCAGGAACTGAGGGCTTTCATGACGGATTTCAAAATCTTCGGCAATTTTGCCGGAAAGTGGCCGGTGGGCCAGCAGATCCAGGTAATACAGTTCCGGCTTTTCATCCAGTGCATTGATCTCCTTCTCGAAGTTTTTAAGAACGGTGCGGCTGATGAAGCAGCTGGTGGAATGCTTGAAGATGCCGATTTTATGCTGAAACGATTTTTCTATCGCTTTTGCGAGGTCCTGTTCATTTTCTATGGTTTTCCAGATCGTATGCTGGTCCTTGTTCTCTTCTTTTCCGCCAAATATTTTATCAAAAAAGCTCATACGTTAAATTGTTTTAAGTGATGATGCAGATGTTTGTATTCCAGGAAACCCCAATCTTTCTCGCTCATCTTACCAAAGAGGGCATGATGTCCGGGAAGGTTGCCTTTCCGGTAAGCATCCAGGTATTTTTCCAGCGTCTCCAGCAGGTATTGTTTCTCCACATCAAAGTCACATTCAAAATTAATGATAAGTTTCCGAAAAGTAGGCATATTTCTGGGAATTCCGTTGTTAAAGACCTGCATTTCCTTTTTTGCAAAAGCTCCGACGGCCCTGAATACGGCAGGTACAGGTGGCAAAACGGTTTTTCCGAGAGGAACCTCAAGCACCCGGCCGCAATGCTTCAGCATCTGGCCGGCATCCATGCTGCCCCATTTTCTTTCCGCATCTCCGGACAGGGAAGAAATCCTTCGCCTTATTTCTTCAGAATGTGCCGGGTGATGAAGGCTTTTCCTTACCAACCTTTGTCTTTTTTCAGCATTTCAATATGGGCAAAATGATGGTGGCAATGCCAGACATACAGTGCCAGACTGACTCTCAGATTGTAATTTTTCTGATGTTCGGGATGATGGAAAGTTCTCTCAAACTGCTTATTGGTCATGGTTTTGAGCAAGGTGGCCCATCGCTGGTGAATTCCTTTGAGGATTCTCAGGGCAGGCTTTACCGGCATACTGGCACTGTCCTGAAGTTCGGCCCATGCGGCCTCATTATAGGGCTTGATGACAGGATTATCTTCCGTAAGTGCCAGTTTGAAGCGGATGAAACTGTTCATATGGCTGTCTGCAAGATGATTTACCACCTGCCGTACCGTCCAGCCGCCTTCCCGGTACTGGGTATCCAGCTGGCTTTCGCTGAACCCTTCAATAAGGTTTTTCAGCTTTCCCGGAAAATCCCGGATAATCCGGATGTGCTCATCCAGTGTGATATCACAGATGCTTTCAGGGTATGTAAATTTTCCTATCGGATATTTTTTCTGTTCTGAATCTTTCATTCTTATTTGTAATTTGATAGAGGTATGACTGTTAAAAATGCTTCAGCCGGCATGTCATATTCTGAACCGTTCGGTGAGCCCTGCCTTTTCCTGGTATCCATATAAATCAGGCAGAACAGGATCTTGTGCTTCATAAAAAAATGCAGATTATCATCAGGCCGGCATTCGTGGCTTAGTACCCATGCAGGTCGACATCCTCTGTCCGCTGCAGCGTAACCTTCTTCCCCATTTTTTTCTGGATTACCCTGAAGTGGTGCAGCTCATCGTCGGTCAGAATGCTGATAGCCGTTCCTTTTTCACCGGCCCGCCCTGTCCTGCCGATCCGGTGGATATAATCTGCAGGTGACCGGGGAAGCTCGTAGTTGATGACATACGGCAGAGATTCGATATGGATGCCGCGGCCCATCAGGTCAGTAGCAACCAGCACCTGAGCACCTTTTCCCTTGAATTCTTCCAGGTTGTTCCTGCGGGCCCCCTGGGATTTCTGACTGTGGACAGCTACCGCTTTTATTTTATTTTTTTTAAGCTTTTCCACCAGCTGGTCAGCTGATTTGGTAGACGAAACGAAAACCAGTGCCTTCTGCATCTTTCCCTCTTTGATCAGATAGCGCAGGAAAGGTCCCTTTCTTTCGGGAGCCACATGATAGGCCAGCTGTTCGATGTCTTCTATTTCAACCTCTTCCTTTTTAATCTCAATCACTACCGGATCTACCGATAACCGCTGCTTCATCTCAGATACCTTATCATTCAGCGTGGCTGAAAAAAGGATCGTCTGCTTTGCAGCAGGCATCAGACCGATCAGCCGGTTCATTTCCTCACCGAATCCCAGGTCAAACATCTTATCTGCCTCGTCAACTACCAGTTGGGTAATCCCTGAGATGCTCACGGCATTATGATCGATAAGATCCAGCAGACGCCCGGGAGTGGCGATAAGGATTTCCGTACCGAAAAGGCTTTTCATCTGCGGGTTAATGGAAACGCCGCCATAGACTGCCATGGTACGGATTTCACGCCGGGTATGGGTTATAAAAGCCCTGAATACCTCATCGATCTGAATAGCCAGTTCTCTTGTAGGAACGAGGACCAGAACCTTCACATTCCGGTCTTTCTTTAGTGTCTCATCCTGCAGCTTTTCCAGAATGGGCATTACAAAACCTGCTGTTTTCCCTGAACCGGTCTGTGCAATTCCTATGAGGTCTTTCCCCTGAAGGATGGCCGGGACTGCCTGTTCCTGTATAGGAAAGGGTTTCAGATAGCCCAGTTTCTGGACAGAACGGATGATATGATGGGATAAACCTAATGATTCAAATGACATAAAGTACTAAATTTTATACAAAGATAAGATATTGAGCCCTGTTTTGCATCTGGTGTAAGCCTTCTATTCTCATTTTGTTTTCCGGAGTGCCTATTTGTCCGATAAATCTTTTTGGATGGCTATTTGAGGATTAGTTTTTGTAAATTTATCAAAAATTCGAGAATTCCAACTATGAAAAAAGCATTACTAATCGTCGATGTGCAGAATGATTTTTGTGAAGGCGGTGCGCTGGCGGTTCCGGGAGCCAATGAAGTCATTCCCTTCATCAATTCCCTCATGGAAGAAAATGAGTATGACCAGATTGTCCTCACCCAGGACTGGCATCCGGCCAATCATAAGAGCTTTGCCAGCACCAACGGCAGAAAAGTAGGGGAAAGCATCATCCTTAACGGAGTTCCGCAGTTTATGTGGCCCGATCACTGCATCCAGGGCACCTTCGGAGCTGAATTCCATAAAGACCTGAACCGGGATAAGGTGACGCACATTATCCAGAAGGGAAAAAATGTTGAAATCGACAGCTACAGCGGCTTCCAGGATAATAATCACTTTATGAAGACCGGCCTTGATGACTTCCTGAAATACCACGACATCCAGCTGCTTGAAATCGTAGGTCTGGCAATGGATTACTGCGTTAAATTCACCTGTACGGATGCCGCTGCCGCCGGATACATTACCTGCCTCCATTTTAACGGTACCCGCGCCGTCAATGTGAAACCGGATAACGGAAAAGACGCGATCTTTGAAATGATCCAGAAAGGAGTGACGGTTCTTGCGTAGGAGTTACTGTTCATGAGCTATGAGTTATAAATTATAGATGGTAACTACAGGTGTGTACTGACGGCAGAAAATCAGCTGCCGAGCTTCAGTTCAGCCTGCAAAAGATGATGTTTGAAATACAGCAGCACTGAAATAAAAAATTCCGCAGATGATTTCTGCGGAATTTTTTTGTTTATAAAAGGATTACCCTGAATACTGCTATTGTAACTTATAAGTTATCATTCGCAACTTATAACGCTTATAGCATTTTCAGGTTATTCACCTCCTGTTCGGTAAGGATTCTCCAGTGCCCTCTCTTGATGTTCTTTTTGGTCATTCCTGCAAACATGACGCGGTCAAGGGCTTCCACTTCATAGCCAAGACGCTGGAAAATTCTGCGGATCACGCGGTTCCAGCCGATATGGATCTCAATCCCGATTTCATTTTTAGGCTTTCCTTCAATGAAAGAAATCTGGTCCACTTCCGCAACCCCTTCATCCAGACGGATCCCTTCGGCAATCAGTTTCATATCTTCATGCGTCAGTTTCTTATCCAGTGTAACATGATAGATTTTTTTGGCATCGAAAGACGGATGCGTCAGCTTCTTGGTCATATGCCCGTCGTTGGTCAGCAGGATCACGCCGGTAGTGGAGCGGTCCAGTCTTCCCACCGGGAACAGGCG
>JAKOOI010000466.1 GCA_022701475.1 Weeksellaceae bacterium | reverse complement strand
ACGGAAATCCTGTTCATGGCTGCTTCGGAATACCGGCCGCTTCTTCTGTATTCATCTACCTGTTGGGTAGTTCCCAGTAAAGTCTGGACATGGTGACCCATTTCGTGGGCCATGACATAAGCAATGCTGAACTCGGTTACCTTAGCGCCAAATCTGGACTGCAGCTCTTTGAAAAAACTCATGTCCATATAAACCGACTGGTCTGCAGGGCAATAAAAAGGTCCCATGGCAGACTGTGCCGTCCCGCATCCGGATTGTGTGGTGTTTTCAAAAAGAATAACCTTTGCCGGCTCATATTTCATCCCGTTCTCCTCAAATATTTTAGTCCACGTCTGTTCATTTTCTGCAGTCACCATTTCAACGAATTCCCTTACTTTAAGTTCTTCATTGTTCAGTTGACGTTGTTCGGTTTGCGGAGAACCGGAACCGGAGCCGGATAATACGGCGGAAGGATCACCGCCCAGAAAAAATACAATTGCTGCAATGATGAGGGTTCCGAGCCCTCCGCCTACCACTGCGCCGCCACCGAGGCCGCGCCGGTCTTCTACATTACCGCTTCTGTCGTCAGTCCATCTCATAGTTTAATTTTTTTATACAGGTAAATTTAAAATTATTATCTAACTAATAATTACTTTTGTAAAAAATTATGCCAAAGTGAGAAGAATTAAACAGATCTCTTTCATGATCCTGATAACAACGTTGGTTTCCTGTAACCAAAAGGAAGATAAGGAAGATGAAGTAAAAAACGTAGATAAAAAGGCTTCGATAGAAACAGAGCTCTCCGTTCAGCATGCCGGTACATCAGACATCCTGATTACCAGGCATAAAATCTGGAAAAACCATAAGCTTTTCAGGGAAATCGTGAAAAGGGATACGCTGCCTGCCCTGGGAGATTCCCTGCAGCTGGTGGAAGATGAAAACGGGAATGAGCACCATGCATTGGTAAAAAAGGATTACGAATTTTATATCACCGTCCAGTAGCATGAAAAAATCAGGTTCCATCAAACTGCTTTTCGTTACGGGAATCCTTGCGGCCTGTTCGCAGGAGAAACCGAAGGATCAGTGGAAAAATGAAAAAAAGGTGTATATGAGATCGGATACTACAGCGTCGTATTCAAGGACCCACGGCTTTCTGCCGGGCTTTTTCCTGTATCATGCCTTCCGTCCCTATGGTGCTTACAGCAATGGCGGTTACAGCAGAACAGGCTATTACAGTGATGCCATCAGCTCAAGATCAAATATCGGGAGAAGTACGTACAAAGGAAATGTAATAAGAGGCGGGCTTGGAAGAAGCGGCTTCAGGGCATCTTCATAATTACAGTATGAAAAGAATACCATCATCACAAAGAAAAGACTGGGAAAATAAACTTGAGGAGCTGGGTTTCGGTTATCATTCCCTGGAAGGGCTGTACTGGGACGAAAGCCATTACTATGAATTTTCCATGGATGAAATCAACACCATTGAATCAGCAACGGCAGAGCTCTGGCAGATGTGCCTGGAAGCGGTGGACTATGTCATTGAGAAAAATCTCTGGCACCGGTTCAGCATCCCGGAATATTTCAGGGAGTATATCATCACCAGCTGGGAAGAAGACCATCCGTCGGTATACGGGAGATTTGATTTCGGTTTCGACGGCAAGAACCTGAAACTGCTGGAATTTAATGCCGATACGCCGACGTCGCTTTATGAAGCTTCCGTCATCCAATGGTACTGGCTGCAGGAAATGTTTCCGGAAAAAGACCAGTTCAATTCGATTCATGAGAAACTGGTGGATTACTGGAAGTATCTTACGGCTTACATGAATCCGCGCCATATTTACTTCGCGTCGCTTACCAATATTGAGGATGTCACCAATATCGAATACATCAGGGACTGTGCTACGCAGGCAGGATTTGATACGGAGTTTATCCCCGTTCAGGATATCGGTTGGGCAGAGGAAATCGAGGAATTTATTTCGGGAGACCGGTCGGTTATGGAATATATTTTTAAATTGTACCCTTACGAATGGATTATGGAAGACGGATTTGCAGAAAAGCTGGTAAGGAACGGGTTCCGATCACAGTGGATAGAGCCGGCCTGGAAGATCCTGCTTTCATCAAAAGCCATTCTGCCTATACTCTGGGAAATGTATCCCGGACATCCTTATCTGCTGGAAGCTTACTTTGAGTCTGGACATCTCAGGGATTTTGCTAAAAAACCGGTGTATTCCAGGGAAGGGGCCAACGTGGCACTGCACCGGAACCATATTCCTGTTGAGGCCAGCAAAGGCGATTACGGCAAAGAAGGATTCATTTACCAGCAGCTGTTTGATCTTCCGGACTGTGATGGAAACCATCCTGTGATCGGAAGCTGGGTAATCGGGCAGGAGCCGGCCGGAATCGGCATCAGGGAAAGCGTCCATCTGATCACCAATAATGAAAGCCGGTTTGTCCCGCACCTGATCAGCGGTTAAGCCTGTTTTTCTTCAGCCAGAATGACGTGGACTGATAATCCGCAACCGTCTCATCTACCAAGTTTTTATT
>JAKOOI010000463.1 GCA_022701475.1 Weeksellaceae bacterium | reverse complement strand
AAGTTCTGAAGCGATAACCGTTCAGAACGTTGTACCGAAGGAAATGTATCCCGGACTGCTTTTCTATCCTAAAAGCAGCTTCACTTTAGATGCGGGCCAGTCTAAAAATCTTCCGGTAAAGCTGATCGCCAATGTGGATTTTATGAAACTGATATCCAATGAGATCCGGTTCGACATTTCGTACACTACCCCAACGGTTACCAAGACCGAAAGCGCTTCGTTCTCCGTTGAAAAAGAAGAGAGCAAAAACATCGCCATTTATACGTCCACCTACGAAAATTTCATCAATCCCGCCTTGCCCGAATCCTCCATTCAGCTGATTGTAGAAAACCAGGGCTATAGCAAAAGAACCGTTAAGATTGATCTGCAATCCATTCCGGATGGTTTGGAAATGATGCCGAAACAACAGACGATATCCCTTGACGCTTTAGAAAAACAGACGGTTGAGATCAAAATAAGGGTGAGAAAACAGAATACGCTTTATCCGGAATTTAATATTAATGCAGCCGCCACCGATATGCTTACGAATGAAATTGTGGGAAGCAACACGCTTTATCTGGTTATTTTATCGCACAACAGGCAAATGGCCCGGGGAAATGAAGGTGTGAGCGGAAGTAATTTTGCAGAATTCAGCTATAATGAAAACAGTTCAGGTTTTAATTTTCTTCAATTGAGAGGAAACACAGCATTCCGGATAACTGATAATCTGAAATCACGCTTTAATATGGGTGCGGATTATTATCTTGAAGACGGCCGTTATAACATATATGATACCTGGCTGGAACTGGAGCGGAAAAATACGGTATTGCGGTTGGGGAATGTTAACAGCAACGATTACGATTACCCTGTTTTCGGAAGAGGCGGAAAAGTTTCCACCCGATTCGGTAAAAACAACCAGGTGGAAGTGCTGGCGCTGGAAAACAATTATAACCTCTCCGGCAATTATTTCCAGCAAATAAAAGGATCTACCATGGCGGGGGCAAAATATGCTTTTGGGAACGGTACCTCCTTCAATGGGAAAGTATCCTATCTGTTCGATCACGATCCGCGCTTCAACGTTGATACGCAGGTGGCGAACGGGGCTGCTTCATTTTCAATCGGTGATAAACACACCATCCGCACGGAAGTGGGCCTGAGCCATGAAAAAGGCCTTTTGAACAGGGATGAAAACGCAGGCGCCCTGATGGGAGCCAATTACGAAGGAAAAATAGGAAAATGGGAGATTCAGTCCGTTAATTCCTTTGCCACCAAAAGTTATGCAGGGATCAGACGGGGATCCTTTATCTCAAATCAGCGGATCGGCCGCCAGTTTTCCGGTTCCCAGCGTGCTTTTGTACAATATCAGAATTCGCAGATAGACCCTGAGTTCCTGAGTTTCCAGGATGCGCCCATCCAAACTGGAAATACCGCTAATCTGCGTTATTATTTCAACAGTACGGAAGCTTTGGGATCAGGGTACCAGTTTTCTTCAAAGAAATGGAATTTTCTGTTAGCTCCGAAAGTCGAAAAGCAGAAAACAGCCAATTTTTATACCTCGCATGAACTTTTTTCTTACCGTCTTGAGTCCAACATCAGCACTACATTGGGTGCCCACGGGCTGAATCTGACAGCGGAATATTCTTATTCAAAAGCGGACCAAAACCCAGACTGGTTCAACAGCCTGAAAACAACTTTGTCTTACCGGTATAAATCCTTCTCCCTCAACGGGACAGCCCAATGGAATGCCATCAATGTCTTTGATTTGACTTCTTATTACAATACAGACCGTCATTTCGCCAACTACAATGTATACGCATCGTATAATTTCCAGATGCTCAATAACAATCTGACCGGATCTTTTTCAGCCGGAACTTCCTACTCGGAACTTTATAAAAACTTAAACAGCAATGTAAGCGGTAATCTGGAATATAAGCTTTCGTCTTCCTTTTCCACTACTGGGTATTTTAATTTTTCCGGTTATCAATCGATGGCCGAGTATGCAGGCAGCGGCAGTTATTACCAGTTCAGAGTGGGGGTTAAAAAATATTTTACCACCGCTACGGCCCTGGGAAATCATAAAGTGACGTTCCAGCTGTTTGAAGATAAAAATTTCAATGGACTCCTGGAGACTGGTGAACCGGTACTTGCCAATGAAATCGTAAAACTGGACAGTTATGTAGCCATGACGGATAAGAACGGGAAAGTAGTTTTCCAGAATGTGCCTGAAGGCAGTTATACCCTGAAGGTGAACGAAAGCGCGGGCGCCCGGCTGATGATGGATCCTGTAATGATGGTCAGCAGCAATATCAGCCGCAAAGTAGGCCTGGTAAAAAACATCAGGGTAAGCGGGAAATTGAGAGAGATCAAACAGGCCTACGATGATCTGGAAACGGATGTAACCGGAATCGTGGTGTATGCCAGAAGCGAAGATGGTAAGATCTATACCGCCGTGGTTAACCAGAAAAATGAGTTTGAGTTTTTCCTGAAAGACGGAAAATACGACCTCTATATTGAAAATGACAAATACAGCTATGTACAACCCACCCAAACCATCCAGGTGACAAAAGACGGTTATTCAGGAACCGTGGTTTTTGAATATAAAAAGAAAGACACCACCATTAAGGTGAAAAAGTTTTAAATTTAGAAGTATGAAAAAGATGAAGGCTTTTTTAATAGGAATTTTTACCGTCTGCGGGGCTACAGCCATGAAAGCTCAGGATGTATACCTGTCGGTTCCTGAAAATAATATTTTTAACAGGATTGAATTTACCTCAGTGCCTACAAGGGTAATGACGAACGCCAACAGAACCGGATGGGATTATACTTTTTTCGGATTTACACCGGTGGCTCCTACATTTACTTCTGTATCCGGACCGAATTTTACCCAGCCTTCTTCCTCATTTACTTTACCCGGCTCCACGCTTCTGTGGCAGTTGGAAAGTATGGGCGGGCAGCCGCCTGCCACCGGATATTCGGGTTCTATACCGGGTTTTCAGTCATTCAATACAAGTGCTGTAAAATGGTTTGAACCGGCCGGGTCCATTTATTTTGCGGGAGGATTCAACCGGGGAAATATTAATTTTACATTTAAAATACCCGCTGCCCAGTTTGCGGCCAATGCCTACCGGGCCGGAAATTACACCATGGATATCACTCAAAATTATAATGATTTTGTACCCCGTAATTTTAAAACCATTTTAGTGATTCCCCAATCCGTCAGGTGGCTTACCTCCTCTTTAACGAAATACCTGGAAATATCTTCCCTGAATGATTACCGGATCACCGGCACCCGGGTACTTAGTCTGGATAATGCGGAACTCGCACAAACCGTCGATTTAAATGTATGGGCGAAAGCGGCTGCCAATATTCAGTTTACTTCTTCCAAAGGAGTTCCGGGAACCCGGAATATAGGAACCCTTAAACTGGGCAGTAACGGGTCTGCCCTTACGACCAAAGCCCTCTCGGTCGACTTCCAGAATTTTTCCGCTGCCAATCTCAGTGTTGTGGCGGGAAACAGAAACAGCTTTCTTCCGGAGCTTTACGTATCTGCGGAGGATTTTAAAAACTTTTTCTTTGAAGCCGGAACCTATACCTTTGAATTGAACTTCAATGCCAGGAGTACGGATAACTCAATAAACAGCTTGCAGAATACGGCAGTTCAGTTAAAGGTGCTTCCTCTGTCGGAGATCACCATCCCCGGCTCCGGACGAAATGTAAACTTCAATTTCAATACGGCTTCCCAGTACAATGAGGGTCAGTCACAAATGATCCCCAACCAGATTGTCCTGTCCAATAATGAAAGTTTTGAGCTCTATGTAAAATCGGACGAAAATTATTTCAAGAAAGGCGGCCTGCAGACCAATATCAATTCCAACATATTGCAAATCGGCATCGATGGAAGCTCTGTAAATGTTCCCTTATCAAAGACTCCCCAAAAAATACTCTTCAACGGAACCCCGGTCCTGGACCGGGGCCTGAACGTGAGATACACCATCCCCTCTGCGGGTGCCCAAAGTCTGGTAGGAAAGGAAAATACCACCTACTCTATCAATGTGTACTACAGCTTTACGGCAATTTAATACTACTTTCAGAACAACTTCCTTACACACCATTTTAACAGCAATGTGCGTCCTCAATCAGATGGATTCCAGGATGCATCCTGCTCATAAGAATTTTTTGAAAAGTTATGAAGAGATAAACGCAAAGGTAAATTTGCTGGATGCTTTATTTCAATAAAGCAAAGGCAGATAAATCTGCTGCGCGAAGCAGGCGTTTTATGTTGCTCTTTATTGCTTTGTATTTCTTTAATAAGCAGAGCGGCCTTGTTTATCTTAAAAATCAGCGGCATGGCATGGAAAAAAATCTTTGTCTGGCTTTGCGGTAAATGAAATTAAGTAATTTATGAGGTGTACTTTTTATC
>JAKOOI010000458.1 GCA_022701475.1 Weeksellaceae bacterium | reverse complement strand
GAAATCGGCGTGGAAAGCCGGCCGGGCCAAGGCAGTACCTTCTGGTTTACCCTGCCGGCAGCCCTGCCGGAATAAAAAATTCATTCACCCCTGGGATACAGAAATAATTGACCGTAAACCAGTTACTTAATAATCAATTCAAATCGTAACCGAGGCATGTTATTTGAGTGTAAAGTAATTACCGCACAAATTTGCAAAATTTTATGCTTTTCCTCATATTTGCAGATCAATGTTATAAAAACAGCAAGGTCCGGAAGGCATTACAAAACAGCTATACTATAATGAATAACAACATTGACGTTTATATTCAGGCACTCAACTCAGCTAATTCAGGTATTATCATTACGGATAATACACAACCCGACAATCCCATCATTTACTGCAATAAAACTTTTGAAACCATGACCGGTTATACCTATGATGAGATCATAGGCCATAACTGCCGTTTCCTGCAGTCACAGGACAGATTACAGCCCGAAAGAGAATATATCAAAGAATGCATTGCCCAGGAAAAAGAGTGCAAAGTTGAAATACGGAATTATAAAAAAAACGGGAACCTCTTCTGGAACGAACTTTACATTTCTCCCGTTAAAGATGACGACGGAAATATTACCCATTTTATTGGGGTACAGAATGACATTACCGACCGTAAAAAAGCGGAGCATGAACTGCGGGAAGAGAAATCCTCGGTAGAAAAAAAAATAAAAGAACGCACCAAGGAACTTGTAGAGAACGAATCTTTTCTTTCCAGCATCATCCAGACGGTAAGGGAAAGCCTTCTCGTGCTCGACGCCGATTATAAGGTACTGAGTGCCAACAATCATTTCCTGAATTCTTTTAAAGTGACCCGGGAGGATACGGTAGGAAAAATCCTGTTCGAACTGGGAAACCATCAGTGGGACATCGACATATTAAGAGAGCTTCTGATGAAGATCCTTCCTACCAATAATCCGGTTATCGATTATGAAGTGGAACACAACTTCCCGCATATCGGCAAAAAAGTAATGCTCCTGAATGCCTACCGTATCGAATTCGAAGGCCAGTACAAAGACAGGATCCTGATTGCCATCGAGGATATCACCGAAAAAAAGGAAACGGAAAGAAGGAAAGACGATTTTCTCTCCATTGCAAGCCACGAGCTGAAAACACCGTTGACCACTATCAAAGGACTGGTTCAGCTGCTTCAGCGGATGGCGCCTGAAAATTCTTCTGAGAAGTTTAATGACACCTTAGATAAGATAGGCGTTTACGTCGACCGCCTCAACATCCTGATTTCCGATCTCCTGGACACTTCAAAAATCCAGTCCGGAAATATAGAATTGCATAAAGAGCCGTTTGATATCGACAAAACCATTAAAGATACTGTCGAGAACCTGTCGCTGGCTACTCCCAATCATACCATTTCCCTGTCGGGTACTACAAGGGCTATGGTTATGGGCGACGAACTTCAGATCTCACAGGTCATCAACAACCTGATCTCCAATGCCATCAAATATTCACCGGGATCGGACCAGGTGGAAATATACATGAACAGGGTTGGAAATTTCGTGAAAATCTCCGTTAGGGATTATGGAATGGGCATCAATGCACAGGACAAAAACAAAATTTTTGAAAGATTCTTCAGAGCCCGTGATATCCAGAAGAAATTTCCCGGACTGGGCATCGGCCTGTATATTTCCCATGAAATTGTGGTTAACCATAACGGCACCCTTTGGGTAGAGAGCGAAGTCGGGGAAGGTTCCACTTTCAGCTTCACACTGCCAATAATGAAAAATGATGAAAATGAACACTAAGAAAATCATCGTCTGTGATGACGATCAGGGTATACTTGACGTTTTGCAGATGCTTCTTGAAACGGAAGGTTTCACCGTATTTACAGAAATCAACAGCACCAATCTTATTAAACAGATCCAGAGCAATGCCCCGGATCTTGTTTTATTGGATCTGTGGATGCCGCTGCTGTCCGGCGACCAGGTTTTAAAATCCATCCGGACAACCGAAGGCATTAAAAACCTCCCGGTCATCGTGCTTTCAGCAAGCGTGGACGGCAATGATATTGCTTCTGATGCAGGCGCTAATGACTTTGTAGCAAAACCGTTTGACCTTGACGATATTATTTTAAAAATCAACAAATTATTGGCCTGATTTTACAGAATCTTCAGGCACTGCCTCTGAAATGATAACACACTGCGGAACGGCAGGTTTATTCCTTATGCCTACACGTAATGAATAAACCGGTTTCTGCCTGAAAGCTTCACTTCAGCGCTCGCCCGCATCCTGCTGCATCAGGATTAATTTTTTTTAAAACAAATAAGCATGAAAACACTGGGAATGATCATGGCAGCAGCCCTTGCACTAACTGTATTTATACTGGCTGTTGAAATCAATTTTTATACGGATACCGCTTTAACGGTAAACCGGTTCAATGAAATACTCTGCTGGTCCTTTATCAAGTCTTTCGTCATTTCAGCCGCTGTACATATCGGAAATCATTACCGTACAGCCGGAAAAAATACCCAGCGGTAATCTGCACTGATCAACATTATTTCCTCCTTTACCGTTTGTTTCTTAAAAATGCAGGATCACTCCTGCTCCTAGAGCTTCGGGTGTGGCCAGCGGATGCAGCAAGGCCATATGAGCAGCCTTTTTTCCGGCCAGCATCCTGTTGATAACCGGGAACAGCCAGTAAGCAAGCTCAGTGCTCAGGATCCCGAATCCTGCTCCTGCTACCACATCTCCTACCCAGTGCTTGTCGTTCAGGGTACGGTAAACCCCGGTAAAAACAGCGAACGGATATCCCGAAATGGCCAGCCAGATGTTTTCGTCTTTGTATTCCCGGAATAGAAACTGGGCTGATGAAAAAGCGGTGGTGGTATGTCCGGATGGAAAAGACAAGGAATTGGAGCCGTCAGGCCGCTCCTCTTTTACGGCATGCTTCAGAGGCAATACGATAGCAGCAGCAATCAGCTGGGAAGTCCCATAGATAACAGTTCTGTCCCTCAGGGAATGCTTCCCTTTCATTCCTGCGAGATTGTATCCGTATACCAGGGCTGCCGGCAGATATTGTGTATAGTTATCAAGTTTGATCTGCCGCGGCTGGTGTTCCCCTATTTCGTATTTGGTTGACCGGTTCAGGTCTTTCAGCGCATCGGAAGTCAGGCTTACCACGCCGTAACCGATTAAAACGGTAGGAATAATCAGTTTTTTGTATTCCGGACGGTACACAGCATCTTTGTAAACAGGCCTTTCAGTTACAGAATCCGTTTTTGCCTGTCCGTGTAAGATTGCGGAACAACATAACAGAGCAAGTAAGCTTTTCAATAGCTTCATAGATCACAATTTGAGCATCAAATCTAAAAAATTTATTTCAGATTCTGTCCTTCTGTTTTTAACAACGGCCGGTTATGGAGTGCCGGTTTGAAATACAATGGCAGCCACTCTTTTCAGGAGCCTGATCCGGCTATCCACTCATACTCCTCGCGCCGGCGTTTTCCGGTCGCGCCGCTGCCAGGTCCCTCCGCGCCCCGCTTTCCCACTCCGCTGTGGGGTATCCGTTTCTATCCGGGCTAATAAAAACCTCACAGGTTTTGAACCTGTGAGGTTGATAATAATTTACTGCCGGCCGGGAATCTGCATCAGGATGGACATGAACTTAGAATTCATTTCCCATTATATGCCTCCCTATCCGTGTGCTTTCCTCAGCTTGACCAGGCTTAATACAAAAAGTCCGAGAATCCCCAGCACCAGATAACCTTCTGCCACACCCAGCTGCATCTGCGGCCTGATGACGGCAACAATCCCATAGCTGACGGCCGAAGTGATGATAAAGGCCACACCGCCGGTAAGCCCTCCCGCCATTCCTGCAGAATCCGGAAACCTGCCGATACAGTACGAAAAATAGTTATTGAAAATAAACCCGGCTGTTACATGGATGGCGAAAGCAAAGGCAACCAGGCTGTAGAGGGAATTCACAGCATAAGACGCGCCCAGCATCAGGATAATCAGGAACAGCTGAATAAAGTTGGCATACCGAATCTTAGGTACGAATGCCTTACGGATCAGCGCCTTGCCGAGGAAACCGCCGGCCATCCAGGCAAAACCGAGAATCAGGGAAACGTAGCCTGCCACCACTTCGGAATATCCCATTTTATGCTCGATGATAAAGGATCCGCACAGATTAAAGAACATAATCATCGAGTAACTCAGCCCGCACATGATCATCCCGTAAAAAAAGTCCTTTGCCCTGAACATGGATTCGTATTCTTTCAGAAGAAACTCTACATGAAAGGGATTCCTTTTCTTCAGCGTTTCCCCGGAAAAAATCAGTTCGAACAGGAAAAGCAGCAGGCTGTACCCGGCCAATACATAGAAATTGGACTGCCAGCCGAAACTCTTCTGCAGGTAGCCTCCGATGAACGGCGCAATGATAGGACCTACCGACCATACAATCGTCATAATGCTCAGATAATGCTTCCGTTTCTCCCCTTCATAGACATCCACGAAGAATGCCCGCTTCGAAACCACGGCAAATCCTGACAGGATCCCCTGTAATATACGCATCGCATAGATGACCAGTATATTCTGGGTGGTAGCAGTAACCAGGAAAGAAACCACAAACAGTGCCAGTGAGGCCATGGAAACCTTATACCGCCCGAAAGAATCCACAATGCTGCCGGCAAAAAACTGGGTAAGCCCGTAGCTGATCAGGAATATGGATAAAGTGAGCTGTATGCGGCTTTCCGGCTGTTGCAGTTCCGTGGCCATGCTGGGCATCGAAGGAAGGTAAATGTCCGTGGCAAGACCGGACATCGGGATCACGGCAAATGCCAATACCGTAGCGATAAATTTATTTTTCTCTTTCAGGGTAACCATCGTATTCATTCTTCTTTAATCAAAATCAGATTCCGGCTGGCTCCGGAACCTGAAAGTATATTTTTACTAATTATTAACCAGCTTCATGGAACCTTCACTGTACCGTTCCCCCACATCCGGATATTTTTTCAGGATCGAATC
>JAKOOI010000456.1 GCA_022701475.1 Weeksellaceae bacterium | reverse complement strand
TCTGTTTAAGATGAAAACATAAAAAGTCCGGAATTTTCCGGACTTTTTATGTGGATTGTTTTCAAATTTTGGCACGGTTTTTTATGACTTTTATCCTGACAAATAATAAACAGAAAAATGAAAAAGTTACTATTCGCGGGAATATTGGGAACCGCACTGTTTTCAGTGTCGTGCTCCGGAGTTAAGAATGCTCAGACCGCCCAGACACAGAGATCGGAATTCCTTACGATGAAAGGTGACTGGCAGATTGTCAGCATCAATTATGATAAGCAGTATAAAATTAAGCCTTTTGATGACGGCATTGATGCCCAGTGTTTCGTAGGGAGCCACTGGAGGCTTATTCCTAACAACTGGACAGGTGCATACACTGTAAATGGCGGCGGAACCTGCGGTACGGGATTTACCCAGCCAATTAAATTAAATGTAGTAAGTGGCAACACTTTCGAGTTTAAAAAAATTGCAGAAGGTACAAAAGCGAAGCAAAATACGGCAGGTTATGCTTTGACGTTAACCAACCAATCTACTGACCAGTTCTCACTTGAACAGAATGTATCCTTTAACGGAGAAAATGTAAGGGTTGTTTACAACTTTGAGAGAGCAGGAATGAAATAATCAATTCAAATATTTAAAACAATGAAATTTACAAAAACATACATAGGAGGCCTTTTTTTATCTTCAGCATTATTGCTTACCAGCTGTGAAGCGGTGAAGAATTCCAATCACCAGCAAAGAGGTACTGCAGTAGGCGTTGCTTCCGGAGCTGTCATCGGCGGAATACTGGGGAATAATGTAGGAAGAGGAGGGAATGGTGCCATCGGAGCCGTACTTGGCGGAATCATTGGTGGTGTTGCCGGAAATGTCATCGGTAACAAAATGGATAAGCAGGCAAGGGAAATTGAGGAAACGTTGCCGGGTGCCCAGGTAGAAAGAGTAGGGGACGGAATTAAAATTACATTAAGTGAAAGCATCGTTAACTTCGACTTTAATTCTTCTGCGCTTACCACTACCGCCAAAACCAATCTGGATAAGCTGGCAAAGGTGCTTACCAATAATCCGGATACCAATATCAATATTTACGGTCATACAGATAGTAAAGGAACTGATACTTATAATCTTGGGCTTTCCGAAAGACGGGCAGAAGCTGTAAAGTCATATTTGTCAGGTAAAGGAATTGTTTCCAGCAGGTTATTTGCCAAAGGAGAAGGAGAAGGTATGCCTGTTGCTACTAATGATACTGAAGAAGGAAGAGCCAAAAACAGGAGAGTGGAATTTGCCATTACAGCAAATGAAAAAATGATCAATGACGCTCAGCAGGGGCAATAATAAATTCATATATAAATATTTTTCAGATAACCGCAACAGCGGTTATTTTTGTATTTTTACGGCGTTATTATTTAAATCGCTATTTTTGCATCTTAACTGACATAAATGAAGAAATATTTAAAGCTGCTCCGCGTTGAGCAATGGGTAAAAAACCTTTTTGTTTTTGTTCCGCTTTTTTTCTCAGGCAACATTAAAAATATTGACCTGCTGACCAAAAGCATTTTTGCTTTTATCATCTTCTCACTGGCAGCAAGCGTAGTATATATTCTGAATGATTACAACGATATTGAGGCAGACCGCAAGCACCCGGAAAAAAGGAAACGGCCACTGGCCAGCGGAGCCATTTCCAAATTCCAGGCCATCGTCATCTTTACAGGAATTATTGTGGCGGATATTGCCCTTACTTTTTTTGCACATGTCTATTTCCAGGAAAATTTATGGAAATTTGCCTTTATTGTGGGATTTTACTTTGTGATGAACTTGGCATATACTTTTAAGCTGAAACATGTCCCGATTATCGATATTTCCATTATTGCCATCGGTTTTGTACTCAGGGTACTTGCCGGCGGTTATATCACGGGAATCAGCATCTCGCAATGGGCGATCCTGCTTACTTTCGTGCTTGCTCTGGTATTGGCCATAGGAAAACGAAGGGGAGAACTTATCAATGCGCAGGTTTCCGGAAAGACACGGCGGGCACTGGACGGATATAATGTTCAGTTTGCCGATATTGCCCTTTCCATTTCCATAACACTGGCTATTATCTGCTATCTTATGTTTACCCTGTCGCCGGAAGTTCAGGCGAGATTTCACGCCCGGGTATTCTATACGGTCATCTTCGTGGTGTTTGCTTTCCTGAGATATCTTCAGCAGACCCTTGTTTATAACAGGACGGAGTCCCCTACAAAAATCGTATACCGCGACCGCTATATCCAGGTCACTCTGATTTTATGGGTGGCTGCATTTCTAATTCAAATCTACTTTAAAAAATGAAGCCGAATTTTATACAGAAAGTAACCAACTGGGGAAATTACCCTGTGGTAGAAAAGGAAATGAGGTCGGATGACAGCTTCCGTAAAATAAAGGAATTCGTACTCAGCCGCAATGAAGTTATTGCAAGAGGAAACGGAAGATGTTACGGTGATGCCTCGTTGGCAGAACATATTTTCTCGACAAAAAAACTTAATAAATTTATCAGCTTCGACCGCCTGAACGGAATCATCGAGTGCGAATCCGGCGTGCTGCTTTCCGAAGTACTTGAAATTTCAGTTCCTCAGGGATACTTTTTATATGTAACCCCGGGAACCAAATTCGTGTCAGTAGGTGGTGCCATTGCCTCCGATGTCCATGGGAAGAACCACCATGCGGAAGGCTGCTTCTCGGAATACGTCATTGAATTTAAACTGATGACCGAGACCGGTGAAGTATTGACCTGCTCGCGGGAACAGAACGAAGATAAATTCTGGGCAACCATTGGCGGAATGGGACTTACAGGTATTATCCTTACCGCGACCTTCAAACTGAAAAATATAGAGTCTGCCTATATCCGCCAGGAAAGCATTAAAGCGGAAAACCTGGATGAGATCTTCAGGCTGTTCGACGAAAGTGAAAGCTGGACCTACACCGTAGCCTGGATCGACTGTCTCCAGAAAGGCAAAAACACAGGAAGGAGCATTCTGATGCGCGGAGAGCATGCCTTTCAGCATGAACTGCCTTCAAACCTGAAAGAGAAATCTTTACGGCTGAAGAAAAAATTTGAGCCTACCGTGCCTTTTTATTTTCCGGGATTTGTACTGAATGCACTGACGGTGAAAATTTTTAACCTGTTGTATTTTAACAAACAAAGGAAAAAGGAAGTCCGGAATTTCATTGATTACGAAACATTTTTCTATCCGCTGGATGCCGTGCATGAGTGGAACAGGATTTACGGGAAGTCAGGATTTATACAGTACCAGATGGTGATTCCCAAAGAAAAGGGAAAGGAAGGAATGAAGAGGATCCTGGAAACCATTGCCCACAGCGGAAACGGTTCTTTCCTGGCAGTTCTCAAGCTTTTCGGAAAGCATAATCCTGAAGCCTATAATTCTTTTCCGGTGGAAGGCTATACCCTTGCTCTCGACTTTAAAGTCAACCCGAAACTTAAAAAACTCGTGGGCCAGCTGGATCAGATCGTTGAAGAGTTCGGCGGCAGGATTTACCTCACCAAAGACAGCATGAGCAGGTCTTCTTTAACAGATTACCTTAAGAATACGGAAAGTTCAAAATTTGTGTCTTTGCAGCACAAAAGAATCATAAATAATAAATAAACCGAATGATTGTTTTAGGAAGTACATCGGAAGTGGCCCAGGCATTTGTAGAGAAGTCGCTCCGGGAAGGAGAAAAGTTTGAAAAAATTTATCTGCTCACCTCAAACCGGGAAACCACCGAAAGATTTGCAAGGCATATTGATGTGAAGTTCCTGCAGCAGGCAGAAATTATTGAGCTGGACCTGATGAAGGAGATCGATTATCTGAAGCTGGAAGGAATCAACTCAAGCGTACTGTTCTGTGCTACAGGGTACCTGGGTGAAGGAACGGAAGAAGGGCTGTATGATAATAGGAATACGGAACGCATCATTGACATCAATTATTCCAGACTGGTGCCCGTGATGAACTTTTTTGCCCAGAAATTTGAAAGCAGGAGATCCGGAACCATTATCGGGCTGTCTTCGGTAGCGGGAGACCGCGGAAGGCAGAGCAATTTTATTTACGGCAGCGCAAAAGCAGCTTTCACAGCCTATCTGAGCGGTCTCAGGAATTATCTTTTTGATAAGAAGGTACATGTAATGACGGTAAAACCGGGATTTATGGCTACCAAAATGACGGAAGGGCTGCCTTTGAATCCGAAACTGACAGCAACGCCCAAACAGGCAGCAGATGCCATCTTCAAAGCTTACAAAAGCCGGAAAAATGTGGCATATGTGCTTCCGGTCTGGGGAGTCGTTATGCTGATCATCAGAAATATTCCTGAATTTATTTTTAAAAAACTAAAGCTCTAGCCAGAATAAGAAAATCCGGCAGTTCACGTTTTCGTAGCCGTTATAAGAGCCGGCGGATATCTTGCCATAAAATATCTTTCTCCATTTTACGTTATTTTTTAATCAGATAAAAGCGCTAATGAAAAAATTATATTGCTTCGATTTCGACGGAACCCTTACTTATAAAGATACGATGTTTATGTATCTTAAATTTTATGATGCCAGCAAGTTCCGGTTGCAGTTTGTAAAGCATATCCCGCTTTTCATTTTGCTGAAACTAAAGCTTGCCGAAACGGAAAAAGTAAAGAAAAGCTTTATCGGTGCCGTGCTGAAAGGGCAGACACAGGAAAAAATAGAAAGAAAATCGCGTGAATTTTTTGAGGCTTACTATCCTTCCATTGTGCGCGAAAATGCTCTGGATTTCATCCGTAATATTGATCATGAAAATACCCGCAGCTTATTGGTAACAGCCTCTCTGGATATCTGGGCCCGGCCTTTTGCAGAAGCTTTCCGGATGCAGCTGGTTTCTACAAAGGCAGAGTTTAAAAATGGAGTCTTTACCGGTGGTTTTATAGGCAGGAACTGCAACGGACAGGAGAAACTGGCAAGGATACAGTCCGAGATTACAGGCAGCAAATATGACAAAATTATCGCTTTCGGAGATACTTCAGGGGATAAACCGATGCTTGCATGGGCAAATGAGGGACATTATCAATTTTTTCACTAATTTTGAATCCTGAATTCAATTGTTTAACAATCTTTCATACAATTGATTTTATGCATATACATATCATCCATTCCGTACAATTAAATATTCAATCCAAAAATGAATAAAATATATCTGGATAACGCGGCTACGACACCTCTTTCAGAAGAAGTGATCGAGGCTATGGTAGGCACCATGAAAATGAGTTTCGGAAATCCTTCCTCTACGCACAGTTTCGGTCAGGAAGCCAAGATCCTTATCGAAAATGTGAGAAGGCAGGTAGCGGATTATCTTCACGTTTCTCCTGCTGAAATTATTTTCACCTCCTGCGGTACAGAATCAAACAACATGATCATCAAATCCGGGGTCGAGCATCTGGGAGTCGAAAGGATCATCAGTTCTCCATTGGAACACAAATGCGTTTCCGAAAGCATCCTGGATATGAAAACCAGGAAGGGAGTGGAAGTAAACTATATCCGGCCTGACGGAAAAGGGGATATTGATCTTCAGAAGCTGGAGGAGCTTTTAAAAGCTTCCGGGAAGAAAACGCTGGTCAGCCTTATGCATGCCAATAATGAAATAGGAAACCTTACCGACCTTAAGAAAGTAGCAGAGTTATGTAAGTTATATGGTGCTTTGCTCCATTCAGATACGGTACAGACGATGGCCCATATGCCGCTGGATTTTTCCGATATTCCGGTTGATTTTGCTTCGTGCAGTGCGCATAAATTCCACGGTCCTAAAGGGGTTGGTTTTGCCTTTATCAGGAAATCAAGCGGGCTGAAAGGAATCATTACCGGCGGTCCGCAGGAAAGAAGCCTAAGGGCAGGAACGGAGAATGTAGCAGGGATCGTAGGGCTGGGAAAGGCGCTTGAAATTGCCATCGGTCATATGGATGCTTATGCCGGGCATATGCAGCATATTAAAAATTATGCAGTAGCAAAACTTACGGCTGCAATACCGGGAATTAAATTCAATGGCAGGAGCGCAGAGGCAGATCACAGCCTCTATACGGTTTTAAGCGCTTTATTACCCTATAAAAATCCTCTAATCGGCCTGCAGCTGGATATGAAAGGAATTGCGGTTTCTCAGGGCAGTGCCTGCTCTTCCGGAGCTTCAAAACCTTCCATGGTTATGATGATGGTATTGTCTGAAGATGAAATGGATCATTGTACGCCCCTGCGGATTTCATTCAGCCATATGACAACAGAAAGCGATATCGATGCTTTGGCATACGCACTGGAAGAGATTTCAAAGGATTTTATTATAGAAAATACAAATGTTGAGCATAGATAGCAATATCGCTGAAATGGCTTAATTTTGGGTGTTTAAAAGAAACGGAATAAGAATAATATTAATTAATAAAAGAAATTAAAATGGCTTTAGAAATTACGGACAGCTCATTTCAGGAAACGGTTTTAAAATCAGATAAACCGGTATTGGTAGACTTCTGGGCAGTATGGTGCGGACCTTGCAGAACGCTGGGCCCGATCATCGAAGAGGTAGCAACTGATTTCGACGGAAAGGCAGTAGTAGGAAAAGTGGACGTAGACAACAACCAGGAGATTTCCATGCAGTACGGAATCAGGAATATCCCTACGGTTCTTATTTTTAAAAATGGGGAAGTAGTGGACAAGCTGGTAGGAGTAGCTCCAAAAGAAGTGATCGCTGAAAAGCTAAGCGCTCACTTGTAAAAATAATAAGTTTGATAATGAAGGCCTTCCGGTTTTGGAAGGCTTTTTTTTGTAAAATAGTTTGCGTGTAAAGAAAAAAGTTGTACTTTTGCCATCACAAAAAAGAAACGACGTTCTTTATAAAACAATACGACATTCGGTTTTACCGGATAACAAAAGTTTCTCAATTTACTTTAAAAAATTGATCCGGTAGTTCAGCTGGTTAGAATGCCGCCCTGTCACGGCGGAGGTCGCGGGTTCGAGTCCCGTCCGGATCGCAGAAGTTTTCTCAATTTACTTTAAAAAAATTGATCCGGTAGTTCAGCTGGTTAGAATGCCGCCCTGTCACGGCGGAGGTCGCGGGTTCGAGTCCCGTCCGGATCGCAATCCTGTAAATAATTTTACAGGATTTTTTTGTTTATGTATTACGTCTATATTTTGTATTCTTTAAGCAGAAATGTCTATTACAAAGGATTTTCCGAAAATGTTGATAGACGTCTTGCGTATCATCTCACCTCAAAAGGCAAATATACTTCCGGTACAGAAGACTGGGAAATCGTATATGTTCAGGAATTTTCCTCCAAATCTCTTGCTTTGATGGAGGAAAAAAGGTTAAAAAGGCTGAACCGTACTTCTATTGAAGAACTTATAAAGGAACAGGATGTCGGCCCGTCATCTCGTCCTTAGACGAGA
>JAKOOI010000045.1 GCA_022701475.1 Weeksellaceae bacterium | reverse complement strand
ATTCCGGAGCACAGGGTGAATATGCCGGACTGATGGTTATCCGCGAATACCACATCTCCAGAGGCGAAGGTCACAGGAACGTTGTATTGATTCCTCAGTCGGCACACGGTACCAACCCGGCTTCTGCTGCCATGGCGGGAATGAAGATCGTGGTGGTGAAAAACCTGGAAAACGGGGAAATAAATTTTGAAGACCTGAAAGCGAAAACGGAACAGCATTCTGAAAACCTTTCGTGTGTGATGATCACGTATCCGTCAACCTATGGGTTTTTTGATGCCAACATCAAAGAAATTACCGCCCTGATCCACGAACACGGAGGGCAGGTATACATGGACGGTGCCAATATGAATGCCCAGGTAGGCTACACCAGCCCGGGGAACATCGGGGCAGACGTATGCCACCTGAACCTGCACAAAACCTTTGCCATTCCTCACGGCGGCGGCGGACCCGGCGTAGGGCCGATCTGTGTAGCGAAGCACCTGGTGCCGTTCCTGCCATCCAACGCCAACATCAGAATCGGTTCTAAGGATTCCATCGAAGGGATTTCCGCAGCGCCGTACGGTTCCGGACTGATCCTGAATATTTCCTATGCTTACATCAAGATGCTGGGAACTTCCGGACTGAAAAAAGCCACGGAACACGCTATCCTGAACGCCAATTACCTGAAAGAAATCCTGGCCGAGCATTTCCCGATCCTGTATTCCAACGAAAACGGAAGGGTAGCACACGAATGTATCGTAGACTTCAGGCAGTTCAAGTCATTGGGTATTGAAGTAGCCGATGTGGCCAAGCGACTGATGGACTACGGTTTCCATGCTCCGACAGTTTCCTTCCCGGTAGCCGGAACCCTGATGATCGAGCCTACCGAATCGGAAAGCCGCTCTGAAATCGACCGCTTTGCAGAAGCATTGATCTCCATCAAACAGGAAATCGACGAAATTGCCAACGGTGAAGCCGACCAGGCCAACAACGTCCTGAAAAATGCTCCGCATACGGAACAGCTGGTGATTTCCGATTCATGGGACAAGCCATACAGCCGGGAAAAGGCAGCCTATCCGCTGGACTGGGTAAGAGACCACAAATTCTTTGCTACCGTAGCCCGCGTAGATGAAGCATACGGGGACAGAAACTTAGTCTGCACCTGCGAGCCGATTGAAGCGTATATGTAATTCAATTAGAACATTATAACAACTCCCTTTCAGTGATGAGAGGGAGTTTGTTTTTTGCTATTAGTGACTGTTAGTAATAGACCATATTTTCTATGCCGCTGCGAGCATCATTCTTGTGGGCACAAAGAAGCCACAATCCTGTTTTTATAATATAAGGCTTTTGAAAAATTTTTTCTTGATTAACAAGCTAATGGTGCATGGGGCACGAGCTTGGAAGCTCGCGTCAGCGTTGCGTTGAAATGTTGTCTGTAATTTGGAATGTTGCATTGCTGTAAGTATCATTCTTGTAGGTACAAAGAAATTACAATGTCCTTCTATGACAGAAGGTTTTGTCACGCTGCTGCGAGCGTCACGCTCATGGTCACAAGGAAGTTGCAAACCTGTTCTATGACATAAGGCTTTTGAAAATTTTTTCTTGATTAAAGGCAGATGGTGTATGTGGGCACGAGCTCGGAAGCCCACGCCAGCGTTGAGGAGTTGCATTAATCAATAGGGTCGGGCTTTAGCCCAACTTCATGATAGCGGCATACATCCGGCTTTAGCCAAAACCTATCCGTATTTAGTTAAAGCCGAATCATCAGGCATCCTGTAGTACTATAGTACATGGAATGAAATCAATTCTACTACTATATACCATATTTTACATCGAACTCACGCTAATACAAGGTTTTTGAAATGTTTTTTCTTGATTAACATGTGGACAATGTATGTGGGCACGAGCTTGGAAGCCCGCGCCAGCGTTGAGGATTATACCTGAAACTTTTACTGAGACTTGATGATTGCTTCCAACCTCTGCATCATCTCCTCCTTTTCCTTTAGCATCCTTTCATACAGCGCAATTTTTTCGTCGTGAAGCTTGATGAACTGATCCAGCTGATTGACGGTAGAATTATAAAAAACTGACGCGGGCTGCTGACAGTTGTCAAAGGTATTCGAAATGATATTAATGGCCTGTTCCTCATCGAAATTTTTAAATGCATCGACAGGAATTTTCAGGACTTCGGATATTTTCTGCAGCAAAGCTTCTTCCACTACTTTTTTTTGCTCGAGCAGGGAAATCTTTTTCTGGTTCCAGTCTTCGCCGAGGTCAAAAGCAAGGGCTTCCTGTTTGATGCCCAGCATTTCCCTGAAGCGTTTTACATTCCTGCCTTGGTGTATTTTCTGTTCCATTTGCTGTTTTTACGTTTTGAGGATTGAAAAATTTGAAAGTAAAGATAAAAAAAATATCAAAGAGGGCGGAAATTTCTTGGGGAATAAAATATCCGGCCGGTAATCATGGCTTAAAACAGGCAGGGCCTTTATTCAGGCAAAAGGTCTGCAGATCTGTAGTAACTGATATCGATCGTGAACCGGTTCTGCAGATCCTGGAAATCTGAGTCATCATAATATTTCCAGTTCTGCTGGTTTTCCGGATCTGAGGTTTTGTCAATTGCGGTTTCAAGCAGTCCGGCTTTGTTGTATAGAAATTCTATTCCGGCATATATTTCTCCGTCTTCATCAATGGAATACCGGTATTTTTTCGTTT
>JAKOOI010000437.1 GCA_022701475.1 Weeksellaceae bacterium | reverse complement strand
CCAGCAGATGTATTCAATGTCCTGAAAAAACCGAAAGATGACTATATGCCGGTTTTAAAGACCTGCAAACATCTGCTGGTCTGCCCTCAATTTCGCGGTCGATGTGATGAACGATTTTATCACGCATGAACTGCGGGCAGACCAGCAGATGCTTACAGGTCTTCAGAACTGGCATATAGTCATCTTTCGGTTTTTTCAGGACATTGAATACCTTGTTGATGTCTGCCATAATGCCGCGGTCTGCCGTCATCACCAGGTGGTCGCCGTAGATCCTGGCCGTTTTTTCATTGAAGTTCCCGGTACTGATGAAGCCGTACTGAATGGTTTTGTTGTGCGATCTCTTTTTAATGATGCAGAGCTTGGCATGCACTTTCTTTCCGGGCAGGCCGATCAGCACCTTCACGCCTTCCGGTTCCAGGGTTTCTTTCCATTCCAGGTTGGATTCCTCATCAAAACGGGCCTGGAGCTCAAGCATAACCGTTACTTCTTTCCCGTTTCTGGCTGCATAGATCAGCGCATTGATGATCTTTGAACTGCTCGCCAGACGGTAGGCGGTAATCTGTATGGATTTTACATCCGGATCCATGGCCGCCTCGCGCAGGAGATCGATGACCGGAGTATATTTATGGTAAGGAAAGGTAAGTAAGACATCATGTTTCAGGATCACGTCTGTCACACGCTCCGTATTTTCAAAGGCAGGATGCGTAAATGAGGTTCTTTCCACCGGTTTCTCATACTGTTCGAAGACATCCGGGAAGTCCATGAAATGCTTGAAATTGTGGATTTTTCCTCCGGGGATAATGCTGTCTTTTTTGGTGAGGTTCAGTTTCCGGACCAGCATCTCAAGCAATGCCTTATCCATATCTCTATCGAAGACAAAGCGGGTAGGTTTCCCTTTTCTCCTGTTCTTCAGTCCTTTTTCTATTTTTTCGGCAAAATTGGTGCGGATGTCATTATCCAGGTCAAGCTCGGCATCCTTGGTTACCTTAAAGGCATTGGCGGAAAATTCGTCATAACCGAAATAGGAGAAAATATGCGGCAGGTTGAATGTAATGACATCCTCAAGCAGCATGACATTTTTCTCTTCCGGATCTTCGGAAGGGAGCCGTACAAAACGTCCGACAAAGCGGGACGGGATCTCAATAATGGCATAATTGCTGGAATACAGCCATTCTTTCTTCCGCATCGATACGCCCAGGTAGAGGCTTTTGTCCCTCATATAAGGCATCGGCGTATTTTCATGGAGCAGGATCGGGATCACATTGGATTCCACCACCTCGTCAAAATACTTGCGGACAAAATCTTTCTGCCTGACGGTCAGATTTTTTGAAGTTTTAATAAATACTTTCTGCTCGGCCATCTCGATCTGGATCTTCTTCCAGGTCTTATCGAAATTCTGCTGCTGGCTGAGGACAATGTCATTGATTCTCTGCAGGATTTTGGAAGGCGGCTGGTAAAAAGATTCCGCAATTACCTTCTCCTTGAAGTCCATGGCGCGCTTCAGTCCGGCTACCCGTACCCGGAAAAATTCATCCAGGTTATTTGAGAAAATCCCCAGAAAGCGGATTCTCAGATGCAGGGGTACTTTTTCGTCCATGGCTTCCTGTAAGACCCTTTCATTGAAGGCAAGCCATGTGATGTCTCGCGGATTAAAGTGTAATGACATTTCTGTTTTTAATATTTTATCAAAAATAACAAATCGGCGGAATACCACAGACAGGTTGTAGGTTAAACTTTGATTAATTTTAGCAATCATGCAGGATCAGCTTCAATTTTCCCCAATCCTTTCAATGCTTATACGGGTCGGATTTTAAAGCACCGGCATAGCAATGTGTCATTTTGTCATAAAAAAGTGAATGGTACGGATATTGAGAAATTGAGGATGTAAATTAATTAATAAAATTAGAAAAAATAAAAATAGTATGAGTAAAATAATCGGAATCGACTTAGGAACAACCAACTCTTGTGTTGCCGTAATGGAGGGAAAAGACCCTGTTGTTATTCCTAATGCAGAAGGGAAAAGAACAACGCCGTCCATCGTGGCATTTACGGAAGACGGTGAAAGAAAAGTAGGGGATCCTGCCAAGAGACAGGCCGTAACCAATCCTACAAAGACCGTTTATTCAATCAAAAGATTCATCGGGACCCATTTCAAAGATGATGCTTCCGAAATCACAAGAGTACCGTATAAAGTAGTATCCGGACCGAACGATACCGTAAAGGTTAAAATCGATGACAGGGAATATACGCCGCAGGAGATCTCCGCTATGACGCTTCAGAAAATGAAGAAAACGGCTGAAGACTACCTGGGTCAGGAAGTGACAAGAGCGGTAATCACGGTTCCTGCTTACTTCAACGATGCCCAGAGACAGGCTACCAAAGAAGCCGGTGAAATTGCAGGTCTTAAAGTGGAAAGAATCATCAATGAGCCTACTGCAGCTGCTTTGGCTTACGGATTGGATAAAAATCATAAAGACCAGAAAATTGCTGTATATGACTTGGGAGGCGGTACTTTCGATATTTCCATCCTTGATCTGGGAGA
>JAKOOI010000418.1 GCA_022701475.1 Weeksellaceae bacterium | reverse complement strand
GCGTAATCAGCCTTCGCACCCAGGGTTTCAACCGGATATTGAGAAAACCTTCCATTACGATCTGTCCGGCCAGGGTTCCTGTTAATGTGGAATTCTGTCCCGAGGCAAGCAAAGCAACGGCAAAAACGATACTGGCCATGGAAGCCCCCAGAATGGGCGTCAGCATTTTATAGGCATCATGGATATCCGCAATATCCTTATTATCGGTAACATGGAAAGTAGCAGCCGCCAGGACAAGAATGGCGCCGTTGATGAAGAAAGCCAGCATCAGGGATACCGTACTGTCCAGCGTAGCAAATTTAATCGCCTCTTTTTTTCCTTTCCGGTCCCGGTTGTAATCCCGGGTCTGGACAATGCTGCTGTGGAGATACAGGTTATGAGGCATTACTGTGGCTCCAAGAATGCCGATGGCTATATACAGCATGGCAGGATTCTTAACGATCTCCGCGCTTGGGACCAAACCGCCAAGCAGCTCATGTACGGCAGGTTTTGAAATCACCAGTTCGTAGACGAAGCAGGCCAGAATCAGGAAAATCAGTCCGCCGACAATACTTTCGATCCACCGGAAACCTTTGGCCTGAAGCATTAAAATAATGAAAACATCTACTGTCGTAATGGCAATTCCCCAGGTAAGCGGGATATGGAAAAGGAGATTGAGGGCAATGGCAGAGCCGATGACTTCCGCGAGATCACACGCGGCAATGGCTATTTCACAGAATATCCAGAGAATAAAATTGGTGACAGGGCTGAAATGGTCCCTGCAGGCCTGGGCAAGATCCCTTTCCGCGACCACGCCAAGTTTTACCGACAGGTGCTGGAGCACCATGGCAAACAGATTGGAAATGAGCACAACGGAAAGCAGCGTATATCCGAACTGTGCGCCCCCGGCAATATCAGTGGCCCAGTTTCCGGGGTCCATATATCCAACGGCCACCATTAACCCGGGACCGGCAAAAGCGAGGTATTTCTTCCAGAAGCCTGCATTTTTCGGAACTTTTACCGAGGCATAGGCTTCTGACAGGGAATGGGATGTCTTATCCTGTCGCCAGGCATTTTTTAATTTTAGATTCATAAAAATGTTAGAAAAGGCTAACAAATGTAATTAAATAAATGAAAATCACCAAATAAGCACAATAAAATCCCGGAAATTTCCGGGATTTTATCATACGATGATGGTGAAATATTATTTGGAAAACCTTACGGCCATTCTTCTGTCTACGGCACGTTCTGCATCAGATGCACCGGCATCCACTTTGGCAAATTCGCTTCCGTATCCGTCGGCTCCCGTCACCTGGGACCCTACGCCTTGTTTTTCAAGCCAGGATTTAATGTAAGCGGCACGTTCTGCTGAAAGTTTCATATTCAGTTGTTCATTTCCGGTTTTATCGGTATACCCGCCGATTTTTATTTTCGCATCCGGATAAGCCTTGAGGATGGCTACCAGGTTCTGCAGCTGTCCTTCGGAACCCGCTTCCAGTTCGGTGGCACTGCCGGTCCTGAAGTTGACATGGTCAAAATCATACCACGTGTTTTTCAGGGCAGCATCATCTGCGGCATTTTTGTAATTGTCCGATTTCAGGAACGCAATCATACGGTCCTCCATTCCTCCCCGGTATCCTTTCAGAGCGGTACCGTTGAGATCAATATCTTCATCCGTTCTTGATGCAGTTGCAGCAGGCATTGTATCAGCAGCCGGAACAGCAGCGGTATTGTCGGTTACTACAGTTCCCGAATCATTTACGGTAGTGGTTGTAGTGGTTTCTTTCTTTTCACACTGCTGCCAGATGAAATAACCGGCTGCCAGAAGCAGCAGAAGCGGGAGAAGCCATTTCCAGATGGATCCGTCTTCCTTGCGAGGCCTGTCCGGGAAAGTTCCTTCAGAAGAAACACTGCGCGTTACTTCCGGTTTCGGCGCTTCATGAGAAGCCAGATGGATCGCATCCCTGTCGTTATCAAATTTATATCTGGCATCCCAGTCGCCCATGCTTAAAGCGGCAAAGGAAAGCCCTGCCGGCAACAGTGAAGAGACGGATCCTCTCTGTTCTCTCAGCAGATTGGAAATTCCTGCTTTATCCAGGTTGCGGTCTGCTGCATATTTCCCGATTGCGCCTACTGCCGCTGCAGTAACGGTATTCAGTAATGCGCCGGATGAACTGTTGCTGATGCCCGCATAGGTAGCTACGGCATTGACCAGCCCGCTTACCTTATCCCCGAAAATAGTGGCTAATATTCCGGAAACGTGTGTACTGTTGGCTCCGTCAGTAAGATTTCCCAGCACTCCGGCCTGTGAAGCCTGGCTGATGCCATCCAGTACATGGGGATTGTCTGAATCATTGGCAAGGCCGCCGACTACCGCAGGCAGGAAGCCTGATATCGCTTTTGAAATTCCGGATTCGCTTTCTCCGAACCGCGCTGCCGTCTGGGAAACCAGCGCCGGTCCCAGCTGTCCTTTAATGAGATCAATGATGTTTAACGACATAATATTTTATTTTGGATTAATGTATTCTGTATCCATCAAAAATTTCTCCAAATAGGATGATAAATAAAAAATCTTTAGAAACCATCCGGTTTCTAAAGATTTTTATGAATAAGCAAAGGTTAAATTTAGTAGGCTTTGGCAAACAAAACCCTCCTTGCCGAAGGTTTGCCGGATACCATTGAAGTTCCTTCTTCGATGTCATCATCCAAAGGAATACAACGGATTGTCGCTTTGGTTTCCTCCTTGATCTGTTCCTCTTCTTCAGCCGTTCCGTCCCAATGGGCATAGATGAAGCCACCCTTTTCTTCCAGGATTTTTTTGAACTCTTCGTATGTATCTACCTTTGTGATATTGTTTTTCCTGAATTCAAAAGCTTTGTGATAGATATCCTGCTGAATGGTTTTCAGTAAGTCTTCGATATAGGAATCCAGTCCTTCGATGGATCGTACTTCTTTCGTAAGGTTATCCCTTCTGGCAATCTCCACAGACTTGTTTTCAAGGTCCCTTGGTCCCATCGCAATCCTTACCGGAACCCCTTTCAGTTCATATTCTGCAAAT
>JAKOOI010000399.1 GCA_022701475.1 Weeksellaceae bacterium | reverse complement strand
TTTGTTGCATCTTTGCAATAGAACCAAACCAAATCGTATAACAATACATTCATATGCTTGGTCTTAAGCTTCTGCTTTTTATCAGTATATTTTTTTTCATCCTTAGTGTTTAAATTCCTGCATTTTTCAATGCAGGAGTTTTTTATTAATTCATACGGTATTTCTATTATATCACTCAGATTTGAATAAATTTATTATATTTACATCATTATTAATACATATACGATAAGGATGAAAATGTATGTGAAATTTGATCTCAATGCGCTGTTTAAAAAGGTATTGAATGATAAACTTCGGGAACAGGGGCTCAATTACCGGCTGCTGAATTCCGGAGAGATAGAGTTCTATGAATCGCTGACCCCGGATCAGCATCAGGCCGTAAAAGAGAATCTGGGATCTTACGGCATTGAGATTGTTGAGGGCCAGAAAACAGCACTGGTACAACGAATAAAGGATGTCATTACGGAAATGGTTTTTTCAGAAGATGCAGTTCCTGTAAAAGCCTCGATCTACATTTCTGAAAGAATGAATCACAGCTACGGATACCTTTCCAATCTTTTTTCGGAAATAGCCCATACTTCCATTGAAAATTTTATCATTATGCAACGGATAGAGTACGCTAAGGATCTTATTATCTGCAGCCGGCAAAGCCTTACCGAGATTGCCCATAAACTGAATTATTCCAGTGTTGCCCACCTGAGCGGGCAGTTTAAGAATATTACCGGGATAACCCCTTCGCAGTTCCAGAAAATCATGGGCAGACGGAGAAAAGTACAGAATATCTATTCCCGATATTCAAAAGCCGTATGACCCGGGAATATCTCAATGTGGTTCTGAAGGATCATAACGCAGGTAATCATATATTCTTCAGTACGATATTCCGGGATCTGAAAATTGATATCAAATTTCAGGCTTTTTCTTCGGAAGCTGACCTTATGCAGTATCTCAACCGGAAAAGTGCTCCGGTACCCGATGTGCTTTTTATGAATTACGATATGCCGGAAAACGATGCTCTGGACTGCCTGGATGAAATTAAATCAAACGAAAGGTACAGCACAATGACGGTTGCCGTTTACTCAGAACAGGTATCTTCTGCTGAGGAAGAGGAAATTTTTGTACGGGGTGCCAATGTCTTTATGCGGAAGCCCGCCCTCTATCAGGACCTCAGAAAAAGGGTCAATGAAATAATGGCAGTCAGCTGGCAATACCATACCTGCGGACTGAACAAAGATAATTTTATCATGAAAGTGTGAAAAAATTAAACTTTTCTGTTTCAGGAATAAAATAAATTGTTTACATTTGTTCTATAAAATTCACGTAATGGTGATAATTTGTTAAATCAGATTACGCTCTGCATAAAAGAGGTATTTTATAAATATCATCATTATATAATAATTAACAAAATGAATTATAACCATTTCCGGTTATAAGCGCAGAAGATCTTTAAACTAAACGGTACAATCATGAAAACTCGTCAGCTTAAGTAAATCCTCAAAAGTTTCTTAAGCATTCGCAAGTTAGTTTTTATAAATAAGCACCGGGAACATAATTCATTTTGTTTCTTTTTATCAGACACCACTCATATCATCTATACGCAGACACCAAATCACAAAATGGTATAAGAGCAGAGGAACACAATGTGTTAATGAAGTTAGTAATTTCTTCAAATAGCAGTTTTATAAGGGGGACCGTGTGAAAATTCATTTTTTCTCACGGTTTTTTTATGAAATTTTACTCCACTTGTTTTTCCCTTTGTATTGTCTTACATAATAGTTTTTAAGGGACTGATGATCTGTTGCGGAAAGAAGAGGGTCATTTTTCAGAATTTTTTCCACTGCACCTTTTGTAGTCTTAATGATAACGGTATCCTTCACCAGGTCCAGCCTTTTGAAATCCACTACGCCGCTCTGCTGGGTGCCGAGAATATCTCCGGGCCCGCGCAGCTGCATATCAACTTCCGAAATTTTAAAACCGTCTGTAGTGTCCACCATCGTCTTGATACGGGTCCTGCTGTCTTTGGATAGCTTGTCCGACGTCATCAGGATACAGTAGCTCTGCTCTGCACCTCTTCCTACACGCCCCCTGAGCTGATGCAGCTGCGAGAGGCCGAACCTCTCCGAACTCTCAATCACCATCACCGAAGCATTCGGTACATTCACGCCAACCTCGATCACTGTTGTAGCTACCATAATTTCTGCTTTTCCGGAAGCGAAATAATTCATCGCGGCATCTTTTTCATCAGGCTTCATCTTCCCGTGCAGCATGGTGACATTGTAATGGGGGAAATTATCCATTACATTTTCCATCCCGGTCATCAGGTTTTTATAGTCCAGCGTTTCGGATTCCTCGATCAGCGGATAGACAAAATAGACCTGCCTGCCTTTCTGGATTTCCTCGCGGCAGAAATTGTAGACAAAAGCCCGGTCTTTTTCCCGCCGGTGAGCCGTAATGATAGGTTTTCTTCCTACCGGCAGCTCATCGATAACCGAGACATCAAGATCGGAGTAAAAGCTCATGGCCAGCGTTCTCGGAATCGGGGTGGCCGTCATGATCAGGATATGAGGCGGGATTTTGTTTTTGGCCCAGAGCTTTGCCCGTTGGGCCACCCCGAACCGGTGCTGCTCGTCAATAATGGCCAGCCCGAGGTTTTTAAATTTAACCTTGTCTTCCAGAACGGCATGTGTCCCCACCAGAATGGACAGTTCACCGCTTTCCAGCTGTTCATGAATAATTCTTCTTTCGGATATTTTACTGGAGCCGGTAAGGAGCCTGATTTTTACTTCCGTATCCTTAAGAAGCTCTCTGATCCCGTTGTAATGCTGCTGCGCCAGGATTTCGGTAGGGGCCATGATACAACTCTGGAATCCGTTGTCCTTGGCAATCAGCATCGTAAGAAGTGCCACCATCGTCTTGCCGGAACCAACGTCGCCCTGCAGCAGCCTGTTCATCTGAACCGGACGCTTCATATCGAGCCGGATCTCCTTCAGCACCCTTTTCTGGGCACCGGTGAGTTCAAACGGGAGATGGTGGTTGTAAAAATCATTGAAGCTTTCCCCGACTACAGGAAAAGGGTTTCCTGCCGTATGGCTTTTATGATGGAGCTTTTTTAAGGCATATCCCAGCTGAAAAAAGAAGGATTCCTCAAATTTCAGCCGGTAATCCGCCTTCTCGAAATATTCCATGTCCTTCGGGAAATGGATATTCAGATACGCATGCTGCCTGGACATGAACGTAAAGGCTTTCATCAGGTATTCCGGGAAGTTTTCCTGGATAAGGCCGGGAATTTCCTTGCAGACATTCTTCAGGACATTCTGGAAAAACCTCTGGTTAAGCCCTCTTTTTGTTAATTTTTCAGAGCTGGGATAGATCGGTCTCAGGCGGCTTTCGGTATCCTTACTTTCTTCCCCTTCTATTTCCGGATGGGCCATGGAAAACTGGCTGTTGAATACATTGATTTTCCCGAAAATAAAGACTTCCCGGTTAACGGGCAGCTGCTCTTTCAGCCATTTCGAGTACTGGAACCATACCAGATCCATGGTTCCCGTCCCGTCACTGAATCGCGCAGAAAGACGTTTGATTTTTCCGGTCTCTATTTCCTGCAGATGCGTAATTCTTCCTTTAAGCTGCACGTCGGTATCTACGTCATGGAGTTCTGAAATCCGGTGGACTTTGCTCTTATCGAGGTACCGGATCGGGAAGAAGTGCAGAAGGTCTTCCACGGTGGAAATGCCCAGCACATTCCTGATGAGCTTTGCCTTTTCGGGGCCTATCCCCTTGACGTATTCTATGGAGGTTTCTAAATTCATTGAAAAAGGTCCACGAATTTCGGGAAAAAACAGATACTAAAAAAGGCCTTCATCACTGAAAGCCTGTATTTTTATTCTTTTATTTTGGACTTGAACTTTTTCTGGTAGTCTTCCCATTGTTCCCTGGAGCGGATTTTCCTGAAAAAATCTTTACAGATGAATTCAAGATAGGGCTCAAGTTCCTTTGCGGAAAGTTCTCCCTGCAGGATGGTGATCGGGCCGCCTTTTTCATCCAGGAATACCGTACTCGGAACAGCTCCTACATTCATATACTGGGTAAATTCATGCAAAGAATTTCGCCCCTTTTTATGTTCCGTATTCGGATTGGAAAATGTTCTCCCGAAAATCTGCACCGCTTTTTTTTCTTCAGCATTAAATTTTACCGGGTAATAATTCTGGTTCAGGATTTCAGCAATGACCGGATGTCCGTAGGTTTTTTTATCCATGATCTTGCATGGGCCGCACCAGTCTGCATAGAAATCAATCAGTATTTTCTTTGGGTTTTCTTTCTGGGCTTTCAGGGCTTCTTCAATCGTCATCCATTTTACCTGTGCAGAGCCGAATATCAGCAGGAACAGGCAGAATATGCTCATCACCTTCTTCATAATTTGGTATTTTAAGTAAAAGTAAGGATAATTTATCGATTCTTACTTTACCTCCTGCATTAATTTTTTTACAAAAGGGGAAATCAGGATCAGTACGATACCGGCAATTACGGCGTACAGCCCTAACTGCTTATAGCCTTCCGTGTAGGTGATGAAAGCATCGTAATTGGTAGACCCGGTTTTGGCGGTTGCCAGCCCGGCACCTATGATTCCTGCCACATACTGCCCGTAAGCCGAAGCAAGGAACCACATCCCCATCATCATGCCCTGAAGATTTTTAGTCGAAAGCTTTGTCATGATCGACAGCCCGATAGGAGAGAGGCACAGCTCTCCCAGCGTAATCACCAGCAATGCAACGGTGAAAAAATTCAGGGAAGTAATCCCTGCCGCATTTACGAACAGCCGGGTGGCAAAGAGAACGTAATATCCTAATCCCAAAAAGATGAAACCCAGCCCGAACTTGATGATGGTATTGGGTTCGATTTTTTTCTCGTTCAGCCAGATCCATAACAATCCGATCAGCGGAGCGAGGAAGATGATGAAAAATGCACCCCCGGAATTGTTGACCCCATTCGGATCCAGTCCCAGCAGGTCATTGTTCAGGTTTTTTGCCGCAAAAATGCTTAACGAGCCGCCGCTCTGCTCATAAATTCCCCAGAACAGGATGGAAAACAGGATAAACACCAGGGCTGCCCAAAGCTTTTTGCGTTCTGAAGGGGTCACTTTGGTCATTTCATAAAATAAATAAATCAGCGTAAGAGGTCCGACAGTCCACATGAAATAATCAGTGTATTCCGTTTTTGCCACCATGACCATGATGATGGGTACAAAAATTAATGATAAAACATAAACACCGTATTCAATCCATTTCGGAATAGGAGCGGATTTTACTTCATGTTCAGGATGTCCGGGCTGAAGCCCGATCGGTCCCATTCTTTTTTGGGTAAAAACAAAATTAATTAAACTTACTACCATGACAATGGCAGCCAAACCAAAAGCAACATTCCACCGTAAAGCTTCAGGAATCAGATGATCTAAAATTTCACCTTTTCCGATGGCAATGCATAAATATCCGCCCAGTAAAGCTCCCAGATTGATTCCGGCATAAAAAAGTGAGAAACCCGCATCAGCCCTTGAGTCATTCGGCTTGTACAGCTGGCCGACCATCGATGAAATATTGGGTTTGAAAAAACCGGTACCCACGACGGTAAAAGCAATGCCTAAGAAGAAAAATTTGTGGGGATCGACTGCGAGAATCAAGCTTCCGACAATCATCAGAAGCCCGCCCCAGAAAAGCGATTTCCTGAATCCTAAAATTTTATCGGCAAACAGCCCGCCAATAAACGTAAAAGCATATACAAAAGCCTGGGTGGCACCGTACTGGAGGTTGGCTTCGCTTTCATGGAAGTTAAGCTGGGAGATCATAAAGAAGACCAGCATTCCTCTCATTCCGTAGAAACAGAAGCGTTCCCACATTTCAGAAAAGAAAAGACTCCAGATCTGCTTCGGGTATTTTCCTTTGAAATCCTGTATTTCGTCTAACGTTAAATTCATAGTGATATGATTGAATTTTAATTAAAGGTTGGGTTGGTCATCCTGATCCACTTCAAAACGGATGCGGTCCTGATCGATGAGCTGTTTTAATTCTTCTTCCTTCGGAAGATAAAGAAGGTATTTGCTGGCAAAAAGGTTGTTCTTGTCATTGAGAACGGAATATTTTACAATCGTTTCATCCTTTTCAGAGCACAATAAAATGCCGATGGTAGGATTATCCCCTTCGCCACGTTTAAGATCGTCGTACATTCTTACATACATATCGATTTGCCCGATATCCTGATGGGAAAGCTCACCGGTTTTAAGATCGATAATGACGAAACATTTCAGGATATAATTATAAAAGACGAGATCGATATAAAAATCGGAAGTATCGGTAGCAATATGCTGCTGTCTGGCTACGAAAGCAAAACCTTTCCCGAATTCCAGTAAGAATTTCTGAAGGTGATCGATAATGGCCGTTTCAAGATCTTTTTCGGAAATCTTCTCATCTGGTTTCAGTCCGAGAAATTCAAAAATATAAGGGTCTTTAAGGACGTTATGGATCGTTTTAGTCGTGTTTTTCGTATGTTCCAGCACTCGTTCATATGACAGGGCATTGATCTGACGTTTTAGATCTCTTGAGTTCCAGTTATTCTGAATGGATTCCTGAATATAGTAATTGATTTTATCCTGATTACTAAGCCTTATTAAAAGTCTGTAATGGGTCCAGCTCAATTCGTGACGCAATGCGTCACATATTGGAAATACCTGATAAAAAGATCTCATGTTTCTTAAATTACTTTCATCAAACCCTTTCCCAAATTCCAGCGTTAGCTTTTTGGAAAGATTTTTCAGCGTATATTTTCCGTATTCCGCACGTTCTCTTCCTTTCTGCTCCTCTTCCACAATCAGTTTCCCGATCTGCCAGTAGGTAAGCAGCAGGGTAGAATTGGCCATGCGGAACACTTTCTCGCGCGACCGGATCACAATCTCCTTTACCGACTGAAATAAAAGGTCCTCAGAAATTTCCATCTTACGAAAATAAAAAAAACCTCTGACTTGGCAGAGGTTTACACTATATTTTATTTTTAATGCAGATTAGTTGACACCGTGCATCATCTTCTTCAGAATCGGTGAGATCAAAGCCAGGATTACTGCTGCAATTCCACACAGCACAACAAATACCATGAAAAATTCAAACAGGTTATGGATTTCAAACCCTGCAAAAGTCGGGTTTTCCAAAGGCAATTGCGCTTTTTCAAAAGCGGCTACCTGTTCAGGATTCAGGGTTACTTTTTTATCCAGGACATCCTGAAGATTTACTCCGATTTCCTGGGCTTTGGAGAATTTATCTCCTGTAGCCGGAATCAGTGCTCCCAATGAACCTGCCAAAGCGTATCCGGCAGCATTGGAGATGAAGAATACCCCATAAAGCAATGAAGCGAATCTTTTGGGAGCCAGTTTACCCACCAAAGATAACCCGATCGGAGAAAGGCAAAGTTCACCACAAGTCTGGATGAAATATAATAACATTAACCATTTGATGGCCAATAATCCTGAGTTCCCAAGATCTTTTACGTTATGGGCAATAATGAAATAACTTAAAGCGATCAGGGCAAGACCCATGGCCTGTTTCATTGGCGAAACCGGCTCTTTTCCTTTGGCTCTCAGTTTATCCCAAAGCAAACTGAAAGGTACGGCCAGGGCAACAACGAAAATCCCGTTGAAGATCTGCACCATGGAAGGCGGCATATTCCATCCCAGGATATTTCTGTCGGTCTGGTTATCGGCGATGAACGTCAATGAAGAACCTGCCTGCTCAAAAGCGGCCCAGAAGAAAATAATAAAAAAGGATACGATATAGATTACCCAGATTCTCTGTCTTTCAATTTTATTTTCAGCGGAGCTCATGATCAGGAATGCCAGGGAAATACCGGCTGCATAAATGAAAGGATAAATAATTCCTTTGATCAGCTGTCCCATTTCCACTGCCTTGAAGCCGAATTCGCCTACAAGGAGATACCGGAAAGCAAAGAATAAGATCACAAACAATCCTCCGGTAATTCCCAATGCTGTTCCTGAGAACTTAGCCGTCTGGGTTTCCCCTTCTTCAAAATCTGCACTGGTATTGTTCTTCGGCAGTCCTCCGATCGGTCTTCCTTCCGGGGTAACCACGTATTTGTTTTTAAGG
>JAKOOI010000386.1 GCA_022701475.1 Weeksellaceae bacterium | reverse complement strand
CTAAATTTAACAGGCTCTTACATTTTATTATTGTTCTCCAATAATTCTTTATAAATCGCTTCATTCCCATCATCGAAGCAAACGAAAATAATTTTTTCGATACTGTCTGATCTAAAATTCTTTACCGTTTCTACGGCAATTTTTCCTGCCGCTTCTTTCGGGAAACGGTAGACGCCGGTGCTGATATTGGGGAAAGCAATGGTTTTTAGGCCAAGACTCTCTGCCAGTTTCAATGAATTTTTATAGCAGTTTTCCAATAAGGGAAAGCATTTTCCTTCATCTCCGTTCCAGACCGGCCCGACGGTATGAATAACATATTGCGCCGGAAGATTGCCGGCTGTGGTTACCACCGCTTCTCCGGTGTTGCATTTTCCCTGCCTGTTCCTGATTTCGATACATTCTTCCAGGATCTGCTTTCCGCCGGCCCGGTGAATCGCTCCGTCTACCCCGCCGCCGCCCAGCAAGGAGGAATTGGCTGCATTCACGATAGCGTCGGCCTGTATTTTGGTAATGTCGCCTTTGATGAGTTCAATGTTCATAAAATTTGCTTTTTTTCCAGTTTTCAATAGTTTTTGCCCAATCGGGAATTGTGTTTTCATTACAATATAAAATGCATACGCCTCCGGCCATCGCGCAGGTCGTATCCCGGTCGCCTAATGCGGAAACAGTATTCCACAGGCATTCTTCGATATCGTACCTGTACCGGGAAAGCATCCAGATCACCAGCGGCACCGTATCCTGAGCCGTCATCCCGGTTCCGTTGCCTAACGTTTTCATCAATAATTCCATACTGGGATTTCCGTCTAAATATAAGCATTTGTTCAGTTTGCTTTTCATATCGGAATCCATTAATTCGTGTTGAATATTCCGGATGAAATCCTGCTTATCAAACATTTCCATTCCCAGCTTTTCCCGGACGGCAAATGCAGCAGCCAGGGCAATGGCCTTTGTCCCTTCCATAGCCTCCCGGTTGGCGTGGGTCACTTCACAAGACCGTTCTGCATTTTCTTTAAGTCTGTTCAGATCATCATAAAAAAAAGCTCCGATTACAGCAGCCCTCATGGCTCCGCCGTTTCCCATAGAACCCTGTCCTTCAAATTTGGCATAGGAAACTTCTTTCCAGTAATCACCGCTTTTGACTTCTCTGAAATACCGATGCATGGAAGGACCGTACCCGCGATTGATGTCCAGATGATAGTTTTTTGTAAACTCTTCCGCTAAAAAATCCTGATCGATTTCTCCGTACTTCTCCAGCGATCTGAAAACCGCAATGGCCATAATGGTATCATCGGTAAAATCCGGATCACCTTCAGGAATGATCCTTTGCTGAATATGGTTTTTCACAAAGCTTTCCTCTGCGAAAAAACATTCACCAAAAGCATCACCAATGGATATTCCCGTCAGTGATTTCGAAGCAAGCAAAAGTTTATTTTTCATTAGATAAGCCTTAATTTTTTATTCAGAACCTCATCATCAAACAGCAGCGGTTTTTCCTCAGGCAGCATCAGCTGATCCAGATTATCATTTAAAACAAACTGGTGCTGTTCTTTCACGAATTCCGAAATATTTTCAATTAAAATTAAATCTTCTTTAGCAAACGATCTGATCAAGTCATTTCTCAACCCGATCTGGATCGCTCTTCTTTCCAGCTTTGCCCCGAAAGGATCATGATCCGGATCCCATTGCAGCCTTGCGGAAGATGCTTTTACCTCATCCTGCCATTCTTCCCTGGAAGTTCCCAACCGGTCATTGTAGGACGAGTAGACAGCTTTTTCCAAGTACTTTCTGAAAGCATCCATTTTCAGGTGAATGGCCAGCACATATTCCTGTCCTTCTTTCGTTCCCCAGCCGTTCCGGTACATCATCCAAAGGAAGTTCGGCTTGATCCACGTCATCCTTTCCAGGCTGAAAGGCCCTCCGAAATATTGATTTCTTACAGCAAATTCACCGATTTCCTTCCGGTAAGACTGGTACACAATAATCTTTTCATCATCATATTGCGCTATGAGGTGATGTCCTTCCTGCGGCCAATCCTGTATCTGTTCTTTATATTGTTTTAGTTTGAGTTTCATTTTTTAGTTTTAATAAATTTTCAATGGCTGCATGCGCCGTTTCTTTAAAGTCTTTTCCGGTAAAAACCTGAGTAACTTCAATTGTTCCGGTGATCGCCTGATTGAACGCTTCCAGTTCTTCTGCGGGCACCCAAAGTTCATTATGGTTTTTCGCCCCTACATTCCGGGAAGGGTAGTTGTTGAACACTTCCTCAAGCACTTCAAATCGGGTGACGAATCCCAAATAATTTCCGGCTTCATCGCGGGTGTTCCATTTTTCGGCAATTTCGGAAGCATAGTCTTCATTCAGGACAGGATAGAAAATCGGCTGCCATTCCAGTCTGGGAGGAAATGCCCCGTAACCGTTTTCAATGATTAAAAGCATTTCTTTTTCTCCGACCGGTCTGTATAAGGTTTGTGTTTTCATGGTTATTTCATATCAGGTTTCGGCTAAGCCATTTAATTTTTTTCCTTTTTGAAAATGGACTGAAGCCCATTCCTATTGATAAAATGATTCCGGTTTATTCCGGATCATAAACATACACTTCTATATCTTTTTCAAGCAATGCTTTTTTGATAACCGGTTCGATTTCTTCCCATTTTCCTCCTGCAA
>JAKOOI010000383.1 GCA_022701475.1 Weeksellaceae bacterium | reverse complement strand
CCAGCAGCTGGAGAAGGAGCTGGCAGAATTTACACAGAAGGAATCCGCTTACCTGTTGAATTTCGGATACCAGGGGATGGTTTCTGCTATTGATGCGCTTGTAACAAGACATGATGTTATTGTATATGATGCCGATTCTCATGCGTGCATTGTAGACGGGGTACGCCTTCATATGGGAAAAAGCTTTACGTTCAAGCATAATGACATAGCGAGCCTGAAAAAAAACCTGATCCGTGCCACTAAGGTTGCGGAAGAAAACGGCGGTGGGATCCTGGTCATTACCGAAGGGGTTTTCGGAATGAGAGGAATGCAGGGAAAACTGAAGGAGATCTGTGAATTGAAATCCAGGTTCAATTTCAGGTTACTCGTAGATGATGCCCATGGTTTCGGTACGCTGGGCAAAACCGGGGCCGGAGCCGGCGAAGAGCAGGGATGCCAGGATCAGATTGATGTTTACTTTTCTACTTTTGCCAAGTCCATGGCCGGTTTCGGAGCATTTCTGGCAGGAGACGAAACCATCATCCGGTTTTTGAAATATAACCTCCGGTCCCAGATTTTTGCCAAATCCCTTACCATGCCAATGGTAATAGGAGGTCTGAAAAGACTGGAACTGCTGAGAACAAGACCGGAAATTAAGGATAAGCTCTGGGAAAATGTATACAAACTGCAGAACGGACTTAAAGAAAGAGGATTTAATCTGGGCAATACCAATACCTGTGTGACGCCTGTCTTCATAGAAGGCACCACTATTGAGGCTACCCTTCTGGCAAAAGATTTAAGAGAAAACTATGGTGTATTTACTTCTGTTGTAGTGTATCCTGTAATTCCTAAAGGAATGATTCTGTTGAGATTAATCCCTACAGCATCCCATACGGATTCTGAAATCAATGAAACACTGACTGCTTTTGAAGGCATCCGTGAAAAGCTGGTTTCCGGAAAATACAGGGAAATGGAAAAAGAAATGAATATAGAATACAAGCAGATGTAAATTTTGCTTATTTCATTATAAAATGGCTGCCAGAGGGATCTGGCAGCTTTTTTTTATCTATTTTTTTACCTAAAAATAAATAAATGACAAATACAAAAAATTAACTAATTTTAACTAAATAATGAACGTTTGCTTCCATATCGCGTTATATTGTGTTAAAAATTAGGGTTTTAACATAGGGACGGGTAAATTTGCACCCATGATTTCAAGATCTACAATTATGAAACAACCCTTAAAGTACTTAAGAATTGTAATTTTGAGTTTCGTGTTAATGCTGGTATCAGTTACCGCTACAGCACAGACCCATCCTTATTTAGAGAGAAACAAGGCCATTGCCTCAGAATTTTCTGCCCGTTACGGGATCCCTGTTTCTGTTATTCTTTCAGTCGCATTCGTTGAATCCGGAGCCGGAACCAGTAAGAGCTCTACTCAATTCAATAATCATTTTGGCATCGTCGGGAAAAACAACCCGGAATCCAGATACAGAAGCTTCTCCTCCGTGAGAGAATGTTACGAAGCTTTCTGTAAACTTATTGTAAATAAAGATTATTACACTGCCTTAAAAGGCAATACCGATCTTTCCAAATGGGTAAAGGCCATTGCTTCGGCAGGCTACTCTACCCGGCCGAAAGAATGGATGAGAAGGATTAATCTTATTATTTCCAGATACAGTCTTTCTAAAATGTAAAAGTAAAGTGTATAACCCAACATTTACAGGCCCCGGTTTTCCGGGGCTTTTTTATGCAGGTAAGCGACGATCGGTACAATGAGTCCGGGAAAAGGCAAAAGTGTGGTCAGGCTGCAGGAAAAACAGCCGGTCATGTAAAAAACCGGCAACAGGCAGCAGTCCGACTGCATGTGCCTGTCCGCTTCGATGCCGTCTAAGCGGTAGAGCACAGCTCCCGTGCAGTACAGATTGCATTAGGAAGACAGATGGTAATTTGAAAATACCCGGCTTTTCTCTTCCCGGAAAAGGTTAATCCCTTAGTGGCAAATAAAATTAAGGTAAACTCAATATGCACGGGTGCTGCTATTGCTTACCTTAATTAATCTCAGTAAATTAGCTGATTAAATTTCCAGCAATTTTTATGAGTCCGAACAGAAACTGGCGGGTGGTGGTTTTGCTTTCCGTATGCTTTGGTATTTACCTGATATTCTCAGTGATGATGTATGTTTTAAACATCCGCTGGAAGCCGCTGCAGAACATCAACCTGATATCAGAAGTGATTCAGGCAGAACACCTGCAGGAACATAAAAATAAATCTGCCCTGGCTTCCGGAAATTCAGCCCGGAATTTTGAGCTGTATAAAAAAGCGGACCTCATTACGGATTTTACCGCAGGCGACAGTACCGCTGCCCTTAAACATTTTACTGAAAAACTGAATGAGCTCCGTAAAACAAAGAAAGGAAAGATCCGGATTGCCTACTTCGGCGACAGCATGATCGAAGGCGACCTGCTTACCCGCAGGCTGAGAAAACTGCTCCAGAAAGAATTCGGAGGTGCCGGTGTGGGGTTTCTGCCTTTTGTAAGCAAAGTTGCTCCCATACGTGAATCGGCAGAGATTAAAGCCGGAGGATGGAAAACCATCAATTTCATGGATAAAGGGGCGCACAATATGTACGTGTCGGGTTTCAGCTTCAGTGGCAACGGGACTACGCTTTTCACCGACAAAACCCTTGCTCCGGGTACCGTTACCAGCAAGACCGCCATCTTCGGGCAAAGCAGCAGTACGCCTGTTTTACTGTACGACAATACCCGGATCCTGCTGAACGGCGGCTCTCCTGTCAATACCCAACGTTTATCCCGGGATACCCTAAGATCCTTTACGGTCCGCTCGCAGAATGCTTCAGCTCCGCAGTACGGAATCAGCATAGAATCTGACAACGGCGTCATCATCGACAATTTTTCCTTCCGGGGCATCACCGGCGTGGAATTTAAAAAAATAGATGAGGATTTTCTGAAAGCGGTGCAGGCAAAAAACCATTATGACCTGATCGTTATGCAATATGGCGTCAATCTGCTCTTCCGTCCGGATGACACGGAATACTCCTATTATGTCAAAATTATGACGCCCAACCTTGTCAAGTTCAGGAATGCTTTTCCGGATGCCGATATCCTGATGGTAAGCTCAGCAGACCGTGCTTTCCGCTACAACGGGGAATTCCAGTCGGCCAAAGGCGTGAAGAATCTGGTGGAAACCCAGGCACAGATGGCCTACGACAACCGCCTTTCTTTCTTTAACCTTTTCCAGTCTATGGGCGGCGAAAACTCAATTGTAGCATGGGCTTCGCAGGATCCGCCTCTTGCCAATAAAGATTATGTACATCCCAACGGGAAAGGAACCGATATCCTGGCAGAGAAACTGTATCAGGCCATGATGAAAGACTATAAAAAATTTATTTCAACTCAAAAAAACAGACCGTGAAACCATTGGAACACCTATTGACTTCTTTTGACTGGGAAGCTTTTCTGCATCAGTTCGTTTATGACAGTAAAAATCCGTTACTGTTCAACAACGGTTTTTTTGTCTATTTCTTCACCCTGTTTATCGTATTGTTCTATCTCCTGCGGAATCACTTTACGGCAAGAAGGTATGTTTTTACCTTTTTTTCCCTGTATTTTTTCTATAAAGCCAGCGGCTGGTTCGTAGGCCTGGTCATAGTATCGGCTATTGTAAATTATGTAATATCCAATCTCATCGACAGAAGCCCGCAGAAAACAAGGAAAACAG
>JAKOOI010000363.1 GCA_022701475.1 Weeksellaceae bacterium | reverse complement strand
TAGAGGGTACTTTCACCTTTCTGCTGAAGTTCTTCTGAAATTCCCGGATTCCATGCGAGAATCCGGTCCATTCCTACCTGGAGTTCATCTGCAATGACACTGAGGCTGAATCCTGCATTGATCTCTGTTTCCGCCATGTCGCTGACACTTTTCCTGCTGCCGCCATTGACAAGAAATACCGTATTCATCCGGGAAGAGTTGTAATTGCTCAGCACACTCTGCAGTTCACCGGTGGCATAGCAGGCATTGAGGTACTTTTTAACATGGTTGATGGTCTCCGCCGGCAGGTATTTTGAAAATATATGGTACTGGGTAGATCCTGCCGCCGTCATTGCTTTGGCAATATTTCCTTCACCGCAGTTATAGGCAGCCACTACCGTTACCCAGTTATTATATTTCTTATACAGGCTGAGGAGTGATACGGCTGCTGTCTTTGTACTCTTATAAATATCCGTCCGGTTCTGTTCCGTAAGCCCATATTGGTTGGCATGAGCCGTCATGAACTGCCAGATCCCTACAGCTCCGGCTCCTGACGTAACGCGGCTGTTGAAATGGGACTCGATGAGCGCCAGATTCCGGAGGTGCCGGGGCAATCCTTTTTCAACCAGCGAATACTCGATGAAGTCAACGATTTCCTTATTGGCACTGATGATGCTCCTGTATCTTCTGACACTGCCTTCGGAAGTGTCGGAAGCGGTGAGAAACTGGGCATTCATTAAGGAAGAAGCCAGGATCATCAGTGCCGGGATCATCTGTTTTACAGTACGTTTCATAATATTCAGGCTGATGCCTGCAGGTTTATTATTTATTCCACTCTCCAGGTTATTTTTTCCTCTTCCGTATTCCAGTCGGTGAAAATGGTCTGTCCTGATTTTACTTCTTCTCTTACGATCATCTTCGAGATCGGCCTTGCCAGCTGAGCCCGGATGACCCCTGAAATCTGCCGTGCCCCGTATTTGCTGCTGAAGCCTCCTAAAGCGAGCTGCTTCACGGCTTCGTCACTTATTCTCAAGCTCATTCCCAGTCTCATCAATGAATTATGAAGTGATTTCAGCTGGATGTTGAATATCCTTTCGGCCATGGATTCGGTGATCGGTGCAAACGGTATGATTTCCGTAATCCTTGCCAGGAACTCAGGCCTGAATCGTCCGGATCCGGCCATGATCTGCATCAGGGAAGAAGATTCGGGGATCTTGCCTTCTTCAAACTGCTTCACAATCTCTTCGCTCCCGATATTGGAAGTAAAAAGGATCAATGCATTGCTGAAATCACCCTCTTTACCGAGCTTGTCATGCACTTTCCCTTCATCCATGATCTGCAGGAATACATCGAACACAGAATGATGGGCCTTTTCAATTTCATCAAACAATACGACTGTGTAAGGCTGCTGCCTGATTTTATTCACCAGCATTCCACCCTCTTCATACCCGACATATCCCGGTGGCGCCCCATAAAGAAGTGCTGCCGAATGTTCTTCCTTAAATTCCGACATATCAAAACGGACCATTGCTTTCTCATCGTTAAAAAGCAGTTCGGCCATGGATTTTGCGAGTTCGGTCTTTCCTGTTCCGGTAGGTCCCAGCAGGAAGAAGGATCCGATCGGCTGCCCCGGCTTATTCAGTCCGCTCCGGTTTTCCACAATGGCATCGGAAAGGATTTTAAGGGCATGGTCCTGGCCCACTACCCTATTCATCAGCAGTGATTCCATATTCAGGAGCTTTTCCTTTTCCTGGGCCTGGATCTTCCCGATCGGGATATTGGTTTTGGCGGCCATTACCGCTGCGAGCTCCAGCCGGTCTACTTTTTCCCTTTTCTTTGCCGCATGCTGCAGAAGTTCCGCATACGTATCTTCTATGATTGTACAGATCTGGTCCACCGGCATGGAATTGTCGATCTGCAGCTGTTCGCTCAGGGAACCCCACAGGATCGGACTGATTTTATCCCTTAGCAGGTTATATGTCCAGATCAGTTCATCCGCTTTGTCTTTGTCATCGGCAAATTCTTCTTTCAGTATTTCGTCATAGTGTGCTTTCCAGCTCTGCAGTTCTTTCTCTGAAAGCTCATCAAGCATCTTGATGGCAGCCATGGTACGGTCCAGCAGATCGATGGCGGCATCCGGAAGTTTTTTCCCTTTGGCATATCTTTTAGCCAGTCGCACACATTCAGGCAAGGCACTTTTTTCCACTTCGATGCCATGGTGTTTTTTATAGCCGTCCAGCAGGACATCGATCATTTTTACACAGGTCTTTTCATCCGGCTCCAGTACGGTGAGCACTTCAAAACGGCGGTTGAAAGCCTGTTCGGGCTCGATGATTTTCCGGTATTCTTCCTGGGTAGTGGCCCCGATCACGGTAATTTCTCCCCTGGCGAGTTCTGGTTTCAGGAGGTTGGCTACATTGCCGATGCTTCCTTTCGGATCGAGCAGGGTATGGATTTCGTCAATGAAAAGAATGGCTTTTTCTATTTTCTTGCATTCGTTAATGACTTTTTTCAGGCGGTCTTCAATTTCACCCTTATAAGAAGTTCCGGCAAGAAGCGCTCCGGTATCCAGTTCGAGAAGGGTCCCGTTTTTAAGCATATCCGGAACGTTTCCTTTGATAATTTCCGTGGCAAAACCTTCCACCAAGGCCGTCTTCCCGACTCCCGGCTCACCGATAATGATAACGTTCGGCTTGCTTCTGCGGCAGAGGATTTCCACCAGCATGCGGAGCTCCCTGTCCCTTCCGATAATGTTTTCAATGTCTCCTTTCCGTGCCTGCGCCGTCCGGTCCACACAATAGCTTTTAATGGAAGGAAACGAATGATCCTGATAGCCGGAACCATTGGAAAAAACAGAAGAAAGCCCGTCATCCGCGGAATTTTCATATGGCGTATCTTTCCTGTACAGATTGAGTATTTCATGCTCCCTGAGCGGCAATGATTTAAGCTGCTGAAGGGTAAAGGCCACCTGAGGCTTTACAATGGCTGTCAGGATGCAGACCGGTGTGATCTCATCCAGTCCCAGTTTCAGGCGGATATCATCGGCTTCCTCTATGATAGGGTCTACCGTTTCATCCGGAGAGGCTTCGGCAGGCAGATGGCCTGTTTTCGGATATTCTTCGATCCGCACATCGGCCCATTCGTAGAAATAGCCGGGATCTTTATCGATGCCTTTCAGGAATTCATTCAGGCCGATGTCTTTATGCATCAGGGCCTGCAGCAGGTGCGGCGCACCGTAGGTCCCGTTATAATTTTCTTTCGCAATTGACTGCGCAATATGAAACAGCTGCTTTACCGTTTCATTGGTGACGAGTACTCCCATATTTAATCTGATGTTTTTTGGTGACGGATACTGTGTTTATGATTTCAATATCCCTAGCGTAAATTTAAAGATTTCTCTTTATATTTTATTTTAAATTTTGTGAAAAACGGGACATTTCTCGCCCAATAGGTAAAATTCCTTACAGGACTTTCGTTCATCAGGGCATTTACCGTTGCCGCTTCTTTATATTGCGCCTTCAGTATTTGTACAAACATGCATTGTTCACGATGTAGTGAAAGCCATGAATCTGGTATAAATAAAATGATTATTCCGGTAATGAATAGACTGTCATCTCCTGTCATCGAAGCCATCCAATGGCCCCCACGCTCTGGATGTGGTTCATGGTGACCGTATCGGATTTGAACATCCCACATGGGTTATCATGTTCTGCCCGAAATTGATGTCCAGGTTTTCCCCGGCCTTGAAAGTTATATTCCCCGGTGCCGTTACCGTGATGTTTCCTTTTCCGTCCATGAAATACGTGTTCCCGCCCGGATCGATGATGTTCACACTGCCTTCCGCATCGTTCATCAGGAGCCTGATCCCGCTCCGCGTCTGGATGGACTTCAGGTGGTTGTTAACGCCTCCCCCCAGCCCGGTGCCCCCGTGGAACATCCCGCCCATGACAAACGGGCGGTCCGGGTGGCTGTGTACGAAGTTTACCATCACCTGGTCGCCTACTTCCGGGATGGCTACATACCCCCGGTTCTGGGTGATCTGGTCCGTGCCGCCTGCATCGGGGCTCATCATCCGGATGAAATGCGTCGTGTCGCCAGTCTGCCAGTCGAACCGTACCTGCACCCGGCCCTGGCCCTCGGGGTCCGTATTGGAAAC
>JAKOOI010000361.1 GCA_022701475.1 Weeksellaceae bacterium | reverse complement strand
GATCCGGAAAAGTCTGAAAAATCTGCTGCTGGGCAGGTAAAAGACCGAAGAGGCAGAAAAGAAAAGAGGCTTGCAGCAGGTAATGAAATTCATGGCAAGAGTTTATAACTCCTAACGGCAAAAGACCGTGTTTATTATGGCAGCTGCAAGGATAGGACAATTCCTGACCATTGCTTGATCCGGGGCAATGCTCTGAAAAGGTATCTGCAAATGTTTCAGTTGTACTGCCATTGCATGATAAGCAGATATAATTTTAACATTTTCATAGGAAAAGGAAAAATCCGTACTCAAATCAAATTCCCTATCTTTGTAAGATGATACGTATTACAAAAATTTTTACATTCGAGACTGCTCATGTGCTGTACAATTACGATGGGAAATGTAAGAATATGCACGGACATTCCTACAAGCTGTATGTAACGGTAAAAGGAAAACCCGTCAATGATCTGGAAAATCCCAAGAACGGGATGGTGGTTGATTTTGGAGACATCAAAAACATTGTAAAATCCGAGATTGTAGACGTTTGGGACCACGCAGTGCTGGTGAATGCCCTTTCTCCGCACCGCATGCTGGGTGAAGAGCTTGAACGGCAGGGCCATAAGGTAATCTACTGTACGTTTCAGCCGACCTGTGAAAATATGCTGTATGCCATTGCCTCAAAAATAAAATCCAAACTGCCGGAAGGGGTATCCCTTGCTTATCTTAAGCTGCATGAGACCGAGAATTCCTATGGCGAATGGTTTGCGGAAGATAATCACTAAACCGCTCAGCGAAAACAGAAGAGGTGTTAAAGACGACCATTAATTTAGAACCCGGAAAAAAAGTATATTTCGCATCGGATCAGCATTTCGGTGCCCCGGATCCCAAAGCCAGCAAGGTAAGGGAAGAACGTTTTATCCGCTGGATGGATGAAATCAAGCAGGATGCGCAGGTGCTTTTTCTGATGGGTGACCTTTTTGATTTCTGGCACGAATGGAAGCATGTCATCCCGAAAGGCTATGTACGCGTACTCGGGAAAATTGCCGAGCTGAAAGACCGGGGTATCCACATTTATTTTTTTGTGGGCAACCACGACTTATGGATGAAAGACTACCTGGAAGATGAAATCGGGTGTACGGTATTCTATCAGAAGCAGTACTTTGAAATCGGCGGAAAGCAGTTTCTATTGGCTCACGGGGATGGGCTGGGCCCCGGTGACAAAGGATATAAGAGAATGAAAAAAGTCTTTACGAATCCTTTCGCCCAGTGGCTTTTTAAGTGGATCCATCCGGATATAGCTATGAAAATTGCCCTGTACATGTCCCAGAAAAACAAAATGATTTCCGGGGATGAAGACAAAGAATTCCTGGGTGAAGACAAAGAGTTTCTCATCATCTATTCCAAAGAAAAGCTGAAGACCCGGAAAATAGATTATTTCATTTACGGGCACCGCCACCTTCCGATGATCCTGGATATCGGGCATGGCGCAGAATACATCAATCTGGGCGACTGGATCTCCTATTTTACCTATGGGGTCTTTGAGAACGGGTTTGAACTGAAGAATTTTGGTGAAGGCGCAAAAAAAATTACCTCTTAACGAGGTAATTCTCCGAACGGACCGGAGTCCGCTCTTGTTTTTAATCCATATTCCGGATACTTCATTACAAGAATCCGACCAAAATTTGTTTTTGCCGGCATAAAAAATGCGGAAAGTATCCTGAGCAAAATAACGTGTTGATAATTAGACGAAAAAATATAGATTGAATAGTGAAAAACAGATTCCTTATTCAGAATGAAAAAGACTTCCTGGAAGCCGCTCTGGAAACTTTCAGGTATCAGTATGAACAGGTGGAGGTATACCGGAAATTCACAGACTATCTGAACATCCTTCCTGAGAACGTGAGAAGCCTTACAGATATTCCCTTTCTTCCGATCGAGATGTTCAAAAACCATCTGATCCTTGATAAAACGATGCCGGCAGACTTTTTTTTCCAGAGTTCCGGGACTACTCAGATGAATCTTTCCAAACACTGGATTGCCGATGAAGACCTCTATGAAGAGAGTATCTACAGGAGTTTTGAACAGTTTATAGGAAAGCCGGAAGATTTATTTTCCTGGGGCTGCTGCCCAGCTATCTCGAACGTCAGCATTCGTCGCTGATTTATATGGTGGATTACCTGATGAAGAAATCAGGGCATCCGGAAAACGGGTATTTCCTGTACAACCATGCCGATCTTTTAGAGCTGCTCCTTACCCTGAAGGGAAAAAAAGTCATCCTTTTCGGCGTTTCCTTTGCCCTGCTGGACTTTTTAGATTTCTGCAGCGCTGAAAAAAACGGCCGTTCCGTGGATTTCTCCAGTCAGCTCATCGTAATAGAAACAGGAGGAATGAAAGGAAGGAAAGAAGAAATGACAAAGGACGAGCTCCTGAAAATAGTACAGAACGGTTTTGGCACCGAAAGGGTTTATTCGGAATACTCCATGACGGAGCTGCTTTCCCAGGCGTATTCCCTCGGCAACAATGAGTATGAGTGCCCGGGCTGGATGAAAATCCTGATCAGGAATGCCGAAGATCCTTTCAGCTATGAAAAAGTGGGAAGGACCGGAGCCATCAATATCATCGACCTGGTCAATATCCATTCCTGTTCGTTTATTGCCACGCAGGACCTGGGAAAGGCCATTGCCGGAAACCGTTTCCAGGTGCTGGGAAGGATTGACCACTCGGATATCAGGGGCTGCAGCCTGCTGGTTTCATAATATAATAAAGTTTAGATTCAGAGGTAAGGTTTCATGAAGTTAAAAATTGAAGAACTCGTACACGCTTTTATTCATTCCCAATGCAGCTTTGAAAAACAGGTGGTGCTCACCAACCATTTTCAGGCAGACTGGGAGGCGGATATCCTCATTATCGATGCCGAAGGATTCAGCCATGAAATTGAGATCAAGCTCTCCAAAAGCGATTTCAAAAATGATTTTAAGAAATCATATACCAATGCAAATACCGGAGAAAAGTTCCTCAAGCACGATAAAATCTGTTGCGGAGACTATATCTGCAATGCCTTCAGCTTCCTGCTTCCGATGGGAATGGTGGATCATTCCCTGATTCCTGAACATTGCGGGATTATTGAATTCTATCATAATGTGGATACCTGGGCCACGGAATTTTACGTCATCCGTCAGCCCAGGCGCGTTCATGAAGATTCTTACTGGAAACTGGTGGACAAAGACTACCTGATCCGCAGAATGGCGCTTAGTCTGCTTCAGAAAAAACTGGAAATCAAAGGTAAGCATGAAGAACTGATCTTCAGGAGCCCTTTTGAGATTAAAAAAATGAAGTAATGAAAGTATAAATTTCATCAGGCTTGTGGGAAGACAAAGCAGGGAATATTCTTTATGGCAGTTGAATATTATCAGATAAATCATTATTTTTATTGATATTTTAAACCGGCCTTCATGAAAAAGCTTTTATGCGTGACCCTTGTTTCCGCGATCCACGGATGTTATTTTTCCCAGACGCCTCAGAAGAAACTTCCGTGCTATGATCTGGACCAGGTGCTGAAAGTGGAGCCGACGGCGCTATATAAACCGCATCTGGATGCTTCCAGAGGATTCAGGGTAAAACTTCTTCAGAATTCAGGGGCTGTTACAAAATACATCAACAACGGGAAGTTCCATCAGATCCAAAAGTCAGGAAAGGGGTACCGGGTTCAGAAGCTGGACTACAGCCGGGCCTGGATGGTCTCCAAAGCCAAAGCAATGCTGGAGAAGATGGGTGCCCGGTTCAGCAGGGAGACCAAAGGCGGTACTTTTACTGTTTCGTCCATTACCCGTACCCTTGAAGACCAGTGCAGGCTGCGGCGAGTAAATACCAATGCAGCCTCAGGAATCAGCTCACATAATTACGGCAATGCTTTCGATATTTCCTATGTCCGTTTCAACAACACCCTTCAACACAATCCCGGCATGGAAGCAGCCCTTGAAAAAGTGCTGAAGTACTATTATGACGCGGGAAAAATTTATTACATCAAAGAGAGACAACAAAGCTGCTTCCATATTACGGTTAGAAATTATTAATTAATATTCAATTATGCGTGATATGCTTGCACAGATAATTTAGTTTATATAATTTTGGCCCATCAAAAACCGTGAAATATGAATATACTTAACAGAGAAGAATGCAGGGCAGCTATTGCGGAATGGACAACCTGCTGTGTAAATTATGCAAGAATAAAGGAACTGATTCCTACCAATTATGTGTTCAGTTTTGATGCTGACGAAATTGCCTGGATGAAAGATGCGAATAAGAATCCTGAATTCTGTACGCAGATCGGTGTTCACGAACGTCAGCTTGTGGCCATTCTGTATCCGATGGATGCCAATGGGCAGGAGATTATTACGGACGGCTATCCTTACAGTGCACTGCAGGAATTGAAAGAGGATTTGAAATTGGTTGAAACAGAGGAGTATACCATTATAAAGAATGCAGTTCTTTCCAAGGACCTCAGGAAAATCGATGATAATTCCGATATGTTCTTTCCTGTTTCCAATAAACCGGTACTGCCGCAGGACAAGGCTGTTGCCGCTATTGAGTCCTGGAGGGATGAAGCGTTGGACTGGTTCTACAGGGAATGCAAGGAGTTTGGCGGAAAGGGAATTTTCAGAAAATTTTATGCTCCGGCCCAGGACCTTGAGCATTCGGATAAAGAGCTTGCTTATATCATCTGCTCATTCGGGCTTAAATTCTCGGATGTGTATCAGAAAATGCTGCCTACCCTTATTTTCATTTCCTTTTATAAGGATATTGCAAATACAGGCAGCATAGAGCGGATTTCCAATACCTACGACTGGTCTTCGTCATGTCCGCCAAGATGCGATTTTATGTAATTAATTAATATATTGTGGATATTTACCAGGTAATAGTTTATCTCAACAACAGTTTACTTGTCATTTGTGCTTTTATGGGAATCCTGAAGTACAAAGCTTTGAAAAATACGGAAAAATGGTATGTTTATTATATCATTTTTCTTTTTTTGATTGAGGCTTTAAGCAAAATTTATATGATCTGTTTTAAGGTAAAAGATCTGGGTTTTCTTTTTCCTTATTATGTTTCCGGAGATTTTCTGATGCTGGCAAGCCTTTTTATCAGGAAACTGAATCTGTCCAAATTAGGGTATGTTCCGGTGATCCTGCTGGCCGGCTTTTTTCTGGTGGAGACCCCGGGAATTTCTTATGAGATCAAGAAGGTAATTTCCAACATCCTCATCATCTGCTTTGCAGGCTACGCTTTGCTGATGGAAATCAGGAATACGGAGATAGATGACCGGTTTATGGCAGCAGACAGCCTGATTTTTCTGTATTACGGGTTGTCGGTATTCCTTTTTTTCCTGCTCCGGCAGATTGCCACTTTCAGTATAGAAGAGGCCGGAATGATCTGGAGTGTCAATAATATCCTCTGTGGTTTTATGTATATATCAATCATTTATACCTTTGCACGATTAAAGAAATAACCTTAAATATTACCTTCTTCATTGCGCTGATTGCCGTTCTGGTGATCATCATGTCTTTTATATTGCTGGCTTACAGAAGTTTTATCCAGCGCATTTTCAGGGAACAGAAAATACGGCATGAAGCGGAAGTGGCCCATCAGAGAAAACTGGTGCTCGAAAACATCAAAGCACAGGAATCTGAAAGGAAAAGGATTGCCGTGATGATCCATGATGATATCGGAAACCGGCTGAACATCCTTTCCCTCTGGCTGAACAACATGGATACGAAAGGGGATGAACTGATCAAGAAAAACATCACCACCCAGATGTCCTCCCTGATCGATTCTGCCAGAAGTATCTCGCACTCCCTGTATCCGGTAAACCTGGAGACCGTAGGGCTTGTTCTCTATATTGAGGAGCTGATCGCCAACCTTTCGGGAAGAATCAATATCAGTCTCACCGTAAGCCCTAAATTCCAGAAGAAAAATATTTTTACCGAAGTCCAGCTGTACCGGATCATTCAGGAATTTACCACCAATGTCCTCAAGCATTCGGAGGCTTCCCTGATCCGGATCTATATCAAGGACAACACCACCAGCCTGGCCGTGGTGATCTCGGATAACGGGCAGGGCTTTGAATATGAAGCGGTAAAAAAAGGGATGGGAATCAAAAACATCGAAGCCCGGATAAAATCGCTGAATGCCGCACACAAATGGAAAAATACACCCGGTAACGGCAGCCGTTTAATTATCAAAATCCCATATACGCATGAACGCTAAAATCAGAATAGCCTTAATTGACGATGAACAGCTGATCCTGGAAGGGGTGAAAATGCTGCTGTCTTCCGAACAGGAAATTACCGTGAGTTCCACTTCCGTGAACGGGCCCGATTTCCTGGAAACCCTGAAAAATACGCCGGCACAGGACTTTCCCGATATTGCATTGGTAGACGTGCAGATGCAGCCGATGAACGGGTTTGAGCTGGTGGAAATCCTGAAGGAGAAATATCCGGATCTTAAAATCATCATTCTTTCTTCCCATTATAAAACCACCGTTCTGGGGTATATGGTAAAACTGGGGGTTTCTGCGTTCCTGCCAAAGAATTCCAACCGGAAAGCTTTTATTGAAGCGATTACCATGGTGCACAGGAACGGCATTTTCTTTACCCCGGAAGATCACCAGATGATTTTTTCCTATATGAACAGCCCGGCGAAAAAGAAAACGCTTTTCGATATGGATGATGAGCTTTCCGACCGGGAAAAAGATGTGGTAAAGCTGATCTGCCAGGAATATACCAATAATGAAATCGGGGAAAAACTGTTCATCAGCCCGCGAACGGTAGAAAGCCACCGCCAGAGAATTGTTGAGAAAATAGGAGCTAAGAATACAGTAGGCATCGTTATTTATGCCATTATCAACAATATCCATCCTTTAGAAAGAATATGATTCCGTAGAAATACGGAATTTTTTATTTGGTGTTTTCTACGCTACTGGTCCTGTGTTTTTCGTTGTTACTTTGACAGACTTATAAAACGATTCCTTTATTCGGGTAATACAGGAAATAAATAAACCACAACGTGATATGGGAAACAATATTATTTCTGTCGGCATCTTTTTCGACGGAACCGGAAACAACGGGATCAATGCTACGGCTTCCCGGAAACCTCCGGCCAGCCATGAAAGTTATTACGGAAATACGACCAATATTTATAAATTGTTCAGGCTCTTTAAAGGAGATGAAAAACTCTACGTTGAAGGAATAGGAACGGTAACAGGCTATGAAGACAATGATTTTTCCATGGCGACCTGCATGAATTCGCGGGGAACCTACGGATATTCTTCCGATGAAAAGCTGCAGAAAGCCTTTTCGTTTATGGAAGCGTTAACATATGATTCCGATAGGCAGTATCATCTGTACGTATATGGTTTCAACAGGGGTGCCATGCTTGCCAGAAACTTTTGTTATGAGCTTCAGAAGCAGGGATCGGCAGTGCAGGTGAAATTTCTGGGACTTTTCGATACAGTGGAATCGGCAGCATTCAATGAATATGCAGTATCGGTCTTACCGGCAACGGAAAACGTGCTTCACCTCTGTGCCGGCCATGAAACCCGGTATTTTTTTCCGTTAACGGGCATCTTTGAAGAATCAAAGGAAATGCAGGACACAAAATACGAAGCAGGCCCTGGCGTATGGAAAGAGATTTTCGTACCCGGCGCGCATGCGGATATCGGCGGAGGCTATCTTGAAGCATCCCAGTCTGTATATGTGTCCCCGAAGATGATAAACGACACGCAGCTCTGTGAGTATATAACGAATATAACGGATGAAAAATACAGCTTGTGGAACCCTCTTCTGGAAGATTGCATGATCGATTCGGGAGATGTTTTTTCCAAAGCCTTTGTTGCAAGGGATCTGGTGTATGCAGACCTTTCCAAGGTGTACGGGCGGCTGATGCTGACGGAGTCCAACCGCGTGAATCCGGTATTCAGCACCCGCTTTGGTGAATCTGACTTCCTGTTCAGCACGGCAAGGCATCCGTACCTGGAAATCCTGTATCATGAACTGGAAAATTATGTGGAAAGCCTTTCACCGGCTTTAAAACCGGATTATGATTATGAAAAACTGGCAGGCTATACCCATCTTTCAGCCAATTTCGGGCTTTATCACCCGGAGCTGCTGCTTGATTCCAAAGCAGGAGCCCTGGCAGAACTGATCAACAATGGACTCAATGTCCCTACCCGGACTGATGAAAGGGTCAGGAAAAGCCGGCTGAAACGGCAGTCGGAAATTCATCATATAGAAAATTCAAAAGTGGATTATGCCTACGGAACCAATATCCCGAACAACGATCACTGGAACCGTACCATCATCATAAAAGAGAAATTATATAACAAATGTTAGTACTTTTTCAGTTTTAAATTTAGGTGTGGAGCTGCCCTGGTTAGGCAGCTCTTTTTTTGTGCCCGGCAGTGTGTTACGTAGAAATACCTTAGCCTGAAATTGGTTGTTTATACGGTAGGAAGTATCAGGATATAGCCGTTCCTTTGCGTACCTTTTAAATACAAGAAATAACAATTCTTGACTTTGTGTAGCTGTTCATTCCGGACAGCTTTTTTATTTCGGCTGTATTTATTTCTTTTTCCGTACTTTTGCGCCTTGAAATATCAATATCTAGTATTCATTTTAATCATACAATAACATGCTTTCTGTTCAGGGTTTAGGGTTACATCATTCAGGAAATTATCTGTTTCAAAACGTCAATTTCACCATTAAAAAAGATGATAAAATCGGGTTGGTCGGTAAAAACGGAGCCGGAAAGTCCACTTTACTGAAAATGCTTTCCGGAGAAATCACTTTCTATGAAGGGAATGTTGTTCCGGAAGGGAACATCACCATCGGTTTCCTGAAGCAGGATCTTGATTTCGTAAAAGGCCGGACGGTCTGGGCAGAGACTATGCAGGCATTCGAGCAGATCAATGCCTGGAAAGAGGAACTGGAAGAGGTGAACCACCAAATGACGGTACGGACGGATTACGAAAGTGATGCCTATACCGATCTCATCAACAAGATGAGTGAACTGAACGATCTCCTGATGCATCACGATGCCTACAACCTGGAAGGCGATATCGAAAAAGTGCTGTTCGGACTCGGCTTCAAGGCAGATGATTTCCAGAAAATTACCGACGAGTTTTCCGGAGGATGGAGAATGAGGATCGAACTGGCCAAGCTGCTGC
>JAKOOI010000352.1 GCA_022701475.1 Weeksellaceae bacterium | reverse complement strand
TGAAGGGTTTTCAAACCGTACAGATCGGCCGCAACCTGATTGGCGACGGCTCCCAGGTTCCTGTCAGGATGTTCGGCAACGTATTTTGCAGCGGCGGCAGTGGAAGAGAAGTCCTGTTTTTCTGCTGTCCTGTAGTTCCGGTCGAGAAAGTGGAAGCTCTGGGCCAGTGCCTGAGGGTGGGAATAAATTTTTTCAATGGCGGCTGCATCGCAGTCCGGGTGTACAAGTAAATGATGGGCAATAGGCATTGCTGCCTCCGCTTCACTACGTATACCCGGTGTGCCGTACAGATAGTCCAGGGTCATCGAAACCGTCCCTTCAATGGAATTTTCCAGCGGGACTACCGCCTTTACAGCCGTTCCGTTTTCCAAAGCAAGGAAACAGCCCGGAATGGTGGGCTGGGGCAAAAGGTCTTCATCGGGGAACAATTGGCGTGCGGCAAGTTCGGTAAAGCTGGCCTGCGGGCCCAGAAAAGCAATCTTCATAAAATACGGTTTATTTTATCGTGGCAGGGTTTATTTTTATTCTTTCCAGTTTTCTTTAATCAGCGACATCAGTTCATCCGGGCACCTGACCACTTTATTGGTACGGGCATCCAGAAAGAAAAGGGTAGTGGAGGCTTCCGTGATCTTGATTTTTTCCTCATTGAAAATTTCATATTCGAATTCAATCCTTACGCCCGGAATTTTTTTTACAAAGGTATGGATTTCCAGTTTTTCGTCATAAAAAGCAGGCCGCAGGTACTTGATTTTATACTCTGAAACCGGCAGCCAAATTCCTTGATTTTCAATCTCATTATACGACATTCCGATGCTCCGGAAAAGTTCCACCCGCCCGATTTCCAGGTACTCCGCATAATTGCCGTAGTAGACGTATTTCATAGGATCGGTCTCTCCGTAACGTACTCGTAATGAATGTGTTGTGTGTATCATTTTTTTGGTTTAAAAATTCATACAAATATATTTTTAAATAATCAATAAGCGCAATATTTTTTTTTGAAATAAAAATTATGGACCTTTGTCATCCTTCTAAAAAGAGTACTAACAAAAGAATCAATCGGGGCATACTTATGGACGAAAATTTAATGATGATATGGCAGAGGTGCCTTCAGTTTATGCGCGATAATCTGAACGCGGCTGAAGACAATTCAGACCTTAAAAAACTTGAGAAATCTTTCGACCTTTTGTTCGATAAGGTGCAGCCTGTTTCATTGGTTGACAACAACCTTACCCTGATGGTGCCGAGTGATTTCTACAAGGAATATATCGAAGACAATTACCTTTCCCTTCTTTCCGCAGCCCTGAAAAAGAACATCGGAAAAGGCGTAAAGTTATGGTATTCCGTAATGGAAAACAAGCCGAACGGCCTGGAAAAGCCCGTTACCATGAATATGAAAGGGAAAACCGTGCCGACTCCGAAAGTACAGGAGACCATGCCCCAGGGTTTTTCTTCCAATATCGTTAATCCTTTCGTGGTTCCCGGAATCAAGAAGGTCAACATTGATTCCAACCTGAAATCCGATTTCTCCTTCGAAAACTACGTGGAAGGGGAAAGCAATAAATTTGCTGCCACGGTAGCAAGATCCATCGCCAAAAGGCCGGGTGCCACGGCTTTTAACCCGTTATTCCTGTACGGAGGATACGGAGTAGGGAAGACCCACCTCGGGCAGGCGGTAGGACTGGAAGTGAAGAGCCAGTTCCCGGATAAAGTGGTCCTGTACCTTTCTTCCGAGAAATTCATCCAGCAGTTCATCTCTGCTGCCAAAGCACACAAGCAGACGGAATTTGCCAACTTCTACCAGATGGTGGACGTCCTGATCATCGACGATATCCAGTTCCTTTCCGGAAAATCGGCGACCCAGGACAGCTTCTTCCATATCTTCGACTACCTGCACCAGAACGGAAAACAGATCATCCTGACTTCCGATAAGGCACCGGCTGATATCATGGACATCCAGGAAAGGATCGTTTCCCGTTTTAAATGGGGGCTTTCCGCAGAGATCAAATCCCCGGATTACAATACCCGTAAGCAGATCATCGAGAATAAGCTGAGCCGCGACGGAATCGTACTGACCGACGATATGCTGGATTTCCTTGCTGCAGAAACCAAAACCAACGTGAGGGAACTGATCGGGGTCATCAACTCGGTGATTGCCTATTCCACCGTTTATAAATCTGATCTGAGCCTTGAATTACTGAAGGATACCATCAGTAAGATTGCTGCCAACCAGAAGAAAATCATCAACATTCCTTACATCCAGGAAGTGGTATGCGAGTATTTCGGGATCAAGAAAGAGCAATTGCTCTCGAAGACCAGAAAGAGAGAGATCGCGCTGCCAAGACAGCTGGCCATGTATTTCTCCAAGGAGCTGACCAACGCGACATTCACCAAAATAGGTGAGGAAATGGGTGGAAAAGACCACTCCACGGTAATGTACGCCTGCGACACCATCAAAGACGTATCCAAGATCGACAAGGAGGTGAAGAAATACGTAAAGGATCTTTCGGAAAGGATCAAGCTATAAGAAATAAATCATAAGCATAAACAAAAAATGGAGAATAGGGATATTCTTCATTTTTTGTTTAGCTTTGTTCATCATAAAAATAAGATACCGATGAAAATACTGATGGTCTGCCTCGGCAACATCTGTCGCAGTCCGCTGGCAGAAGGACTTCTGAAATCCAAAGTTCCGGAAGATATTCTCGTGGATTCCGCCGGAACCATTTCCCAGCATGAAGGGAAACATCCCGATCCGAGAGCACAGAAAACCGCGCGGCTCCACCAGCTGGATATTTCAGCCCAGCAGTCAAGACCCGTTACGGCAGCAGATCTTGAAACCTTCGACCGGATTTACTGTATGGACCTTGATGTCATGGAAGATGTGATCTCAAAAGCTAAAAACGAAGAACAGCGGCAGAAAGTCCTGCTCTTCATGTCGGTACTCGGCGACCATGGAAATGCCGAAGTCCCGGATCCGTACTGGGGCGACATGGACGAATTTGAAAACGTCTACCATATCCTTGACAAAGGCTGCGAAAAAATCGCCGCTGAACTAAAAAGCTCCATAAACTCATAACTCATCACTCATAACTCCTCACTCAAATGCTTTTCCTCTTACCCGCCTACCTCTCCGAAAACACTTCCCTCAGCCACTTTTCACCGGTCATTACCGAATACATCATGAAGACCGACTATTTCTTCGTGGAAAATGAAAAAACGGCCCGGAAGGTCGTGAAGTTCTTCGCGCCGGAAAAAAAACAGTCGGATCTGAAGCTCTTCCTGCTGGACAAATACACTGAAAATGCAGACATTAAGGAAGCCCAGGAACTCATGCTGAAAGGACAGGATTTCGGTTTGCTTTCCGAAGCCGGTCTTCCCTGCATCGCCGATCCCGGCAACCTGATGGTAAAGTGGTGCCACGAAAAAAACATCCGCGTCATCCCCATCTCCGGGCCGTCTTCCATTATCTTAGCCCTGATTTCCAGTGGCTTCAACGGCCAGGAATTTACCTTCAACGGCTATCTCCCGATCGACAAAAGTGAAAAGAAAAAGCAGATCCAGCAGCTTGAAAACAGGGTGCAGAACACCGGCTACTCCCAGATTTTCATGGAAACCCCGTACCGCAACAATGCCCTCTTTGAAGACCTGACCAGATTCCTCTCACCCAATACCAAACTCTGCATCGCAGCCAACATCAACGATCCCGATCACGAATT
>JAKOOI010000327.1 GCA_022701475.1 Weeksellaceae bacterium | reverse complement strand
TTAGTAATAAATTTCCAAACTAAGAGTCACAAAAGATGATCAGATCAGATTATAAAAAATGTATTACATTTAACGAAAATCAAAAATTTTCAATGGCTTATATGAACTTTTAAGCATGAATCTTTTTTCTCTTTATAAATCTTTTGTGACTTTTGTGGTTGAATTTTATTTAGTCGGGATGATTTTACCGGAAACTTCACCGAAGCCCACTCTTATGCAGTCTTTTTCAGCCCAGGCTTTCATGGTTACGGTATCGTTGTCGTTGATGAATTTTCTTTCTTCCCCGTTGTTCAGCTGAATCGGATTCTGGCCTCTCCAGGTAAGCTCCAGCATGGAGCCGAAAGATTTCGGGTCGCTTCCGGAGATGGTTCCGCTGGCATACATATCACCAACTTCCACGTTACAGCCGTTTGCCGTGTGGTGGGCCAGCTGCTGGGTCATGTTCCAGTACATGTGTTTGTAGTTGCTTTCGGAGATCAGGTTGTGCTCACCGTTTTCAGGCTGAATGTAAACCTCAAGATTGATGTCATAATTTTTATCGCCTTCGAATTTCAGGTAGTCCAGCACTTCAGGATCCTGTTTCGGGGACGCGGTTCTGAAAGGCTCCAGTGCTTCCAGGGTTACCACCCATGGAGAAACGGAAGAACCGAAGTTTTTGGCAAGAAACGGCCCAAGCGGAACATATTCCCACGACTGGATGTCTCTTGCGGACCAGTCGTTGAAGACTACCATGCCGAAGATCGCATCTTCAGCTTCCCGGGTAGAAATACTTTCGCCCATTTCGGTGTTTTTATTGATGATAAAAGCCATTTCCAACTCGAAATCCAGCTGCTTGCAGGGTCCGAATAGCGGCTGATCGGCATCGGCGGGCTTCATCTGGCCTTTCGGACGGTTGATCTCCGTGCCTGAAACCACAATGGAAGAAGCTCTTCCGTGGTATCCTACCGGCAGGTGTTTCCAGTTCGGCAGTAAAGCGTTGGCCGGATCCCTGAACATTTTTCCTACATTGGTGGCGTGTTCGATGCTGCTGTAAAAATCCGTATAGTTCGGAATGTGTACCGGCATCATCATTTTTACCTGGTCCAGCTCGTAGAAAGCTTCCTCGATGGTCTTTTCATCTTTCGACAGGATGGACCCTTCCTGAAGAAGCTCCTGGATTTTGGTCCGTACTGCGTTGGTTACCGGTTTTCCCAGTTCGATAAATTCATTTAAAGTATAAGCTTCAAAGATGTTATCTTCAAGACCTTCGATGTCTTCAAAATAAGCAAGGTCGTATAAAGTGGCCAGGTCGATCACCTGATCCCCGATTCTTGTACAACAGGCGATAAATTCTTTGTTGAACACGGCTACCCCGAAAGGAATGTTATGTATGGAAAAATCTGAATCTGCTGTGTATTCTACAAATGATTTCATAAGCTTATAATTTTAATTTGGATTACGGTCGTCGTATATAATTTCACGATGAACACAAAATACACAATTTCTGCCGGATGTACGGATTGTTCATTATGGTTTGTGAAATATTTAAGACAGTTCTGTTTCTTTAAGTATGCAGAACGGAAGCTTGAAAATTTCTTCCGGATCATACAGGAACTGAAAAACAGCTGTTATTTTTTAGATTTTATTTTTGAGAAAGATTCTTCGTCGATCCAGCGGTCGCGGGTATTGATGTCGATCAGGTACAGGATATTATCCTGCCGGGTCAGGAGCAGGGTTTTGGCTACGGGAACCGGAACCTTTTTATTTTCCAGCATATCTGCCCTCAATGAAATGATGTTTTTACGGCTTCTTACCATATCACCGGAAAAAACGTTGGATGTGCTCTGTCCGGTAGATTTATCATCAAAAACTTCCACATACGTAACTTTGTTTCCTTTGATGACGATAAAATCCCGTTCGGTATGGTCGGCTTCATCTTTTACGAAAACAAACTTTTTGTTGTCGATATTTACGGCTTCCAGGTTCTGGTTGATGCCTTTTCTTTCTTCAAGTCTTCGGATGATACCGTCCAGGGAACTGTACTGGGCTTTTATGCCGGCTGTTGCTGCCAGTAAAGCGATCCCGATGAAAAATTTTCTCATATGTGTAGGTCTGTATAAAAAAGTTTTGTCAGGATGAATTGTCCTGACAAAACGGTATATAATTACTAAAATTAAAGATTTCCTCTTTTTTCCTGCTCTCTTTCCAGGGCTTCAAACAAAGCTTTGAAATTCCCGGCACCGAAGCTCTGTGCACCATGCCTTTCGATAATTTCAAAGAAAAGGGTAGGGCGGTCTTCTACCGGCTTTGTGAAAATCTGCAACAGGTATCCTTCTTCATCATGATCGATCAGGATGCCAAGGTCCTGCAGTTTTTTAAGATCTTCATCGATGTGGCCTACTCTTTCAGGAACCATGCTGTAATAGGCTTCCGGCGGAGCGGAAAGGAATTCCACGCCACGTTTCTTAAGTTCGGTTACGGTATGGATGATGTCTTTTGTGGCAACGGCGATGTGCTGTACCCCTTCACCTTCGTAGAAATCCAAGTATTCTTCCACCTGGGATTTCTTTTTCCCTTCGGCAGGTTCGTTGATCGGGAATTTGGCAAATCCGTTCCCGTTGGACATTACTTTAGACATTAAAGCGGAATATTCGGTATTGATCTGCTTATCGTCGAAAGAAAGGATGTTCACAAATCCCATTACTTTCTCATACCATTCAACGGTAGGAACCATTCTGTCCCAGTCTACGTTTCCTACACAGTGGTCAACATACAAAAGTCCGGCTTCTTCAGGCTGGTAAGCGCTTTCCCACTTTTCATAACCCGGCATAAAGGCACCGTTATAATTTTTTCTCTCAATAAACATGTGTACCGTTTCTCCGTAGGTATAGATTCCGGACATTCTTACTTCACCGTGCTCATCCGTTAAGGTAACCGGTTCCAGATAAGGCTTGCCGCCTCTCTTGGTGGTTTCTTCAAAAGCTGAATACGCATCATCTACCCAAAGGGCCAGGATTTTTACCCCGTCACCGTGTTTTTTTACGTGTTCGTTGATCGGGGAATCCGATTTCAGTCCGGTAGTAAGCACCAATCTGATTTTCCCCTGCTGAAGAACATACGATGCACGGTCTCTCACGCCTGTTTCAGGTCCTGCATAGGCTACAGACTGGAACCCGAAAGCAGTCTTGTAGTAATGTGCCGCCTGCTTGGCATTCCCTACATAAAACTCAATATAATCGGTACCGTTGATCGGCAAAAAATTCTCTGCCTGAGCAATCTTTTCGGCAAATGTAAGTG
>JAKOOI010000029.1 GCA_022701475.1 Weeksellaceae bacterium | reverse complement strand
TTCGTTTCCTGGATCTTCAACCTGGTTTTCGGAAAAGAAAATTTTGTAGAGCCGTTGCTCATTTTCAATTCCATCCTTTTTACCATAGGAAGCCTGTTTCTTTCCCATCTGCTGCTGAAGAATGCCTGGCACAAAGCCCTTTTCATTTTTCTGGTCGGAATTTTGCCGCCCGCGATCAAAATTTCCATCCTCGGAATGGAATACGGCCTGCTTTTTTTCCTGGAAATGGCGCTGCTGTATTACGGCTTCCACAAAAACAGGAAATGGGCACTGATCGTGTTTCCTGTGCTGATTATTTTCACGAGAATCGACACCGTTATCTTCCTGGGAATTATATTCGCCGTAGACATTATCCGGAACCGGAAGATAAGATGGATGTACATACTGGGAGGAATTCTCGGCCTTGCCGGAACACTGGCTTTCAACTGGTTGTACTTCGGCGAGATCGTCAATAATACCATCACGGCCAAGAAGCTGGCCTATGATCATCATTTTACTTTTGAACAGAACCTGAATATATTCGCGTCGAATTCCGGAAACTTCTGGGGGATGCTGAAGCTTCCCGGGGATTTCAATCCGGTGACGCTGGTTATTCTGATCTTTGAAATCCTATGCTTTATTTATGTCATCAGGCAGAAAGAGAAGAGAAATTATTTCCTCTGGATCATATTTATATTCGGATGGGTAAAGCAGCTGATCTTCCTTTCGCAGAAAAGCTTTTTCGACTGGTATTACTGGGTTCCGCAGCTGCTGCTGTTTGTTCCCGTACTTATTTTCATCCTCGAACAGAAAGTGAAGAGAAACCTCTGGCTTTCCTTGTTTATCATCATTTATATCCTGCCGATGCTGGCTTTCCAGACCGTTCACTGCATTGCCACCGGTAACGGGGAATGGAATTACAGGAGAACCATCGGCTTGTTCCTGGATCAGCATGAAAAAGATAAAAACCAGTGGATTTTCCTGGAACCGGCCGGTTACGTGCCTTATTTCTCAGGGTTAAAAACGATTGACGAGGTGGGGCTGGTAGACAAAGGCGTTCAGGAGGAAATCAAAAAAGATAAAGTACATTTCAGGATTAGCACCGTGCAACACCGGAAACCGAAGTACCTGCTCTCTTACCGGGATCTTTTCACCGGTGAAGATGCCGCATACTATAATACACATTACCGCCTGCTAAAGGAATTCCGGATTAAGGATCATTTGAAAAGCAATAATAAAATCCTGGAAAAGATCTACGTGCTGAAGCCTTCCGGAACAGATTATAATTTATATGAAAGAATTCCCGAGTAATGAATACTATCGGTAAAAAACTAAAACAAATCCGGATATGAGATATTGTGCTTTTCTGCGCGGCGTTAATGTTAAAGGAACAAATATGAAAATGGAGGACGTCTGCAAAGTCTTCCGGAATGCCGGGATGACCGATGTGGTTTCTGTGCTGGCTTCCGGAAATATCGTATTTTCTTCCGGTAATGAAGCCGGAAAGCTGAAGGCAGTACTGGAAGAGGCTATGTCCGAATATTTTCTGTACGAAGCATTTCTTTTCATCAGGTCGCAGGAAGTTACAGAGAACATCCTCAAAGGAAATCCTTTTGAAAAAAATGAAAACCTCCATACCTATGCATTTGTCGGCAACCCGGGAATTGAAAAAATGCTGATGACGGAGTTTGAGAAAGCCGCAAAGGAGCCTGAAGAACAGGCCGTTATTGTAAACGGCAATTTCTACTGGCAGGTTGCCAAAGGCAGTACGCTCGGTTCTCCTTTCGGAAAGGTATTGGGAAAAAAGAACCTGAAAGACCAGTTTACCAGTCGAAATATCAATACTTTCGAAAAAATACTCGGTAAATTCTGATGGATATTATCAAATTGCTGGCTGTCATTTTTGCAGTATCCAATTTTTATTATTTTGTCTATCCGGAAGATACAGCGCTGGGGAAAAGGTTCCTGATCAGCCTGGCTGCCGTAGTTCTGCTTTCCTTTATTTTTTGCCTGTTCACAGCCGATACCGTACAATTAACTACAGAAGGAGTAGTGATCATTACGGGATATTTTCTCATTCTTTTCTGCATTCGCCTTCTTATCATCAAGGTATTGAAAATCAGAAGATATGCGGTCTATCTGATGGTTTTTGCAGTTCTGTTTTTCCTGGCTACTGTACTTTATACGGCCCTGATGCAGGATATTTTCAGGTTTTCCTGATGAACTGATTCAGGCATCCGGTACCAGTACAATGAAAAATTCCGTGTTTTAAAAATCAAACTTCAGAAATCCGAAATTTCTCATTACTTTTACCGAACTTTTAAATATACCTCATGATTCAGTATTTAGACAATATCCACCACAAAGATTCAAAGAACTTTTTCCTCATTGCCGGCCCTTGTATCATCGAAGGCGAAGACATGGCGCTGAGGATTGCCGAAAAAGTGGTGGAGCTGACCAACAAATACAATATCCCTTACATTTTCAAAGGCAGCTTCAAGAAAGCCAACAGAAGCCGGGTGGATTCGTTTACCACCATCGGTGAAGAAAAATCACTGGAAATCCTTAAGAAAGTCGGGGAGACCTTCCGGATTCCCGTAACTACCGACATTCATGAGAATGAGCATGCCGCACTGGCTGCACAGTACGTGGATGTCCTCCAGATTCCTGCATTTTTGGTTCGCCAGACCGATCTGCTGGTAGCGGCTGCAGAGACCGGAAAGTGCGTAACGCTGAAGAAAGGCCAGTTCCTTTCCCCGGAATCCATGAAGTTTGCCGTGCAGAAAATTACGGATTCCGAAAACCGGAAGGTAGCCATTATCGAAAGAGGGAATTCTTTCGGCTACACCGATCTGATCGTTGATTACAGGGGCATCCCGACCATGAGAGCTTATGCTCCGGTGATTCTGGATGTCACCCATTCATTACAGCAGCCCAATCAGAGCTCGGGCGTTACCGGCGGAAGGCCGGACCTTATTGAGACCGTAGCCAAAGCGGGAATTGCCGTAGGAGCAGACGGCATCTTCATCGAAACCCATCCCACACCGGAAACGGCGCTTTCAGACGGCGCCAATATGCTGAGGCTGGATCTGCTGGAAGACCTGCTGCAGAAATTAACCAGGGTGAGGGAAGCCATTCTTTAAAAAGTTAAAATAAAAGTCCTATATTCACGTTTGAAATTTTAAAATATTTCTTTTGAAAAAACTAGTTTTACCATTGAGCCTGCTGGTTCCTGTCCTGATCTTTTCACAAAACAGCAAAAAAAGGGATACGCTGAGAACTTCTGCCATTGAGGAGGTTGTTTTCCAGAAAAAAGCGACAGGCCAGACCAATGACCTGACCACTGTGAAAATTTCGGCCAAAGATGCCCAGAACGTAGCGAGTATTTCCGGAGGAATTGAGGGAATTATCAAAACCCTGCCTTCCGTAAACTCCAATACCGAGCTTTCTTCACAATATATGGTTCGTGGCGGAAACTATGACGAGAACCTCATCTACATCAACGATATTGAAATCTACAGGCCTTTTCTGATCAGGAATTCCCAGCAGGAAGGACTGAGCATCATCAATCCGGATATGGTCTCGACGGTTAATTTCTCAGCAGGAGGTTTCGAACCGAGATATGGCGATAAGATGTCTTCCGCCCTGAATATTTACTACCGCGAGCCGCAGAAATTCGAGCTGTCGGGAGAAGGAAGCCTTATCGGGGGCCGGCTGACGGCCGGTTTTGCCTCAGGTAAAGACCAGGACGACAATAAAAAATTCACCGCCCTGTTTTCGGGAAGGTACCGCAATACCAACCTGGTACTGAATACCCTGAAGGAAGATACGGATTTTAACCCGGTCTATATGGATTTCCAGACCTACCTGAATTACCATTTCAGCCCTAAATTCAATGTTTCGTTCATTGGGTATTATTCCAAAAACGATTATGAAATGATCCCGAAAGAACGGGAAGTGGATTTCGGAAGCCTCCAGCAGCCGCTGAAGCTGAATGTAGCCTACGGCGGACGTGAAGATGATAAGTACAAGAATATGATGGGAACGGTTTCCGCCAACTATAAGCCTTCCGATAAGTGGAGGTTTACCCTGGATGCCTTTTCCTATCAGAACCGCGAAAGGGAATATTACTCGATTGCTTCCGCTTATATTCTCCAGACATTTGATCCCATTACCGGTGAACCGGTAACTTCCTATGATGCCGGCGGACAGATTGAACATGCAAGGAACGACCTGTTTGTACGAACGTACGGAACCCAGTTCAGGACCCGTTTTTCACCGAACGTCAATACGGATATCGAGGTGGGATTCAAGTATGAAAAAGAAAACCTGAAAGACCTGACCAATGAATGGCGGCTGGTAGATTCCGCCGGATACAGCATCCCGCACGAAGCATTCATTGAACCGAGGAATGCTTCCGACCTGAATCTGATGTACAATATTACGGGCAGGAACCATATCCAGCCCACCCGTTTCTCAGCATACGCCCAGTATTCGCAGAAATTTTTCTGGGGCAGCAATAAAGTCTTCGTTAATGCCGGAGCCAGGGTAGCCCA
>JAKOOI010000025.1 GCA_022701475.1 Weeksellaceae bacterium | reverse complement strand
CTTCCGGCCATTGCCGTGGAAAAAATCATGACGGAAATAGATCCGGCAAGAATTGCCGTGCGGGACGTCGCACTGAAAACACTGGACGAAAAAATGCGTACCGATGATGCCACCCGTATCCAGTATGCTTCAAAATATGCTTCCGTTGCCAACTACTGGAAAAAATGGATCGGCGAGGTAGAAGGACTCAAGAAATCCAATGCAGTACAGAAGAAGGTGACCTATGAAGCTTCACTGGCCGGCAAAAGCCCTGAAATCAAATCAACCATCGATCAGCTGAATAAATTGTATAACGACCAGGCTCCCTATGCCCTGAACAATGCCTATTACTCCGAAACCCTGAGGAATGCAGAAACCCTTACCCTGGCCAACCTGTTTTACGGATATATCAGTGCGGTTGAAAGCGGAAGAACGGATGAAAAAAGCACCGCTGCTTTCAAAAACAGGCTGACTTCTTTTTATAAAGATTATAATGCCGAACTGGATGCCAAAGTAACGGCCAAATTGCTGGCGCTGTATGCCAATAAAACGGCACCTCAGTTCCTGCCGGACGGATTCGCGAAATACAAAAACGAAGTCCAGAACATCCAGGCAATAGAAGACGTCTCCAAAAACTCCGTTATCACGGGGAGAAGCGAAGTGAACGGAGCTTTCCTGAGCAAAGATATCGACAAAGCGTTCTCCAATCAGGATAAACTTATCAAATCTGTTAAAAAGGATCCTGCTTACCAGCTGTACCTGTCAATAAGAGATACCTATATGACAAAAGCGGATCCGCAGTTTGCTGCTTTGCAGACGAAGATCGATGCCCTGCAGAAAACCTATATGGCCCAGCAGATGAAAACGGATAAAGACCGGAAATTCTTCCCGGATGCCAATTCCACCCTGCGGGTAACCTATGGAAAGGTGAAAGGATCTTCGCCCAGAGATGCGGTTGATTACGGTTACCAGACCCACCTTGCCGGTGTGATGGAAAAATACGTTCCGGGAGATTATGAATTCGATGTTCCGAAAAAGCTGATCGATCTGTATCAGAAAAAGGATTTCGGAAGCTACAAAGATAAAACAGGGGACGTCCCGGTAGGATTCACGGCCACCAACCATACCACCGGAGGAAATTCCGGCAGCCCGGCCCTGGATGCCAACGGCAATCTGGTGGGACTGAATTTCGACCGTCAGTGGGAAGGTACCATGAGCGACATCAATTATGACCCGCGTTTCAGCCGGAACATCATGGTGGATACCAAGTACATCCTTTTCATCATCGATAAATTTGCCGACTCCAGATGGCTGGTGGATGAGATGAAGATTGTGAAATAACCCAGTAGGAACTTATCATAAGCGGCCTTCGATGCGCATAAATAAGTTTTGGCTGAAAGCCCATTTCAAACGGCATAAATATGGAACGGGTTAAAACCCGTTGCTATTGATATTGCCAACGTTCGTATCAATAGCAACGGGCTTTAGCCCATTTTTCCGGGGATGAATGGTGGAAAATTTATCACAAACCTGTAGATGGACATGAAGGCATGTTCCTATCCATGTTTCGGATGTTTTTTCATTCAATAGGAATGGGCTTTAGCCCATTTTAAACGGTATGAATATAGAACGGATTGAATCCGCTCTCATAGATAAAGAACCAAAAAAGTCCTGAAATTCAATTCAGGACTTTTTATTTACCGGCAATCCTGGCTTTCAGCTCTTCGATTTCCGCTTCCAGTTTTTCAATATATTTTTTCTGCGATTCCCATAAGGACAGCGGGATATTATAGTTGTTGCTGACCACTATTCCGTTACCATTTCCTACTGCATTATCATTGAAAATCAATACCAGGCTTTCTTCGTTCTCATAGATTTCTTCCAGGGGAACTTCCAGGTTTTCCGCAATTTTCTGCCATTCCTGTATAGAAATCTTCGAGGTGCCTTTTTCCCTACGGTTGTAGTTGGAGACATCCATGCAGAGGAGATCGGCCATTTTTTCCTGGCTCACATTCCTTCTTTTGCGGGCTTCGATGAGTTTTGTTTTTTCCATTTCTGCAAAGTTTTTTGTAAAGATAAATTTTTTGCGAAAATTCGCAACGAAATCGCAAAAAGAAAACAGCAAATCCTGATTCTTAATTTTTAGTTTTGACCCGTTTAACTGATAAAACCCGAACGATGGAAAATTCAAAACTGAAGTATTTTACCTGTTACTTCCTGCTCCTGCCGCTGACAGTCGTTATCTCTTACCTGATGATCCGCTTTTTTGTCCTGTATTATGGTATTGGCGACGGAAAATACAGAGTCATGACTCCCGTAGTTTCTTACCTGCTTCTATCTTCTACGGTTCTTGGCCTGAGCCTGTTCTTTAAACGGAAAAACAGCTTTATCCAGGAGCTGGCACAGTATACCGTTGTCCTGTATACCTCATACGTCTGTTTTCTGATGATGCATGCTGCAGGGCTGAATTCAGCGGGCAGCAGCTTCCACAGCCAGAATGATCCCGTTGAGCTGTACAGCGTCTGTCACATGACGGTTATTCTTACGGCATCTACTGTTGTGATATTGATGTGTGTTGTGAAGTACAATATATTGAAATTCAAAAAATTGTATGCCGCATTGCTGGTGCTGGCTCTGTTGGTCCGTTTTTTTTGCTGTCCATGGTATGAATGGGGATTGAACGGATGATTCCAAGGGGCAGTTTTCAGGAAAGATTCAATATCCCGGAAAATCTCTTCCGGGATATTGAGTTTATATAAATCTGCTGATACCGGCCTGCTTCTTTGCCGGAAGCTTAGTGTCCGAAAATATCTTTCAGTTCCAGTTCTTTGAATCTTCCCATCCGGTTTACCGCATCGGTATCCAGGTTTTCTTTTTTTCCGATGATGGCCGTATTGAAACTGATGGGTTTGATGTCCGTCTCATAAAATCCCTTCAATTCTTTAAAAGTAAGGCTTTCGATCTGCCGGTAGATATCTTTCCTGAAATCATGGTGAATATTCAGTTTATTCAGCCGGAGCCTGTTAAAAAAGATATTGGTACGGGTGATCCGGGTGGAAGCAATCTGTTTGAGCGCAGAATTCCTGGCATTCTCAAACTGTACGGGTACTTCCGGCAGTTCATCCATCAGTTCTGCCAGGGTATCCACGGCAATCTGTAACTTGTCCGGCTGTGTCCCGATATAGGTTGTAATATAATCCGGATGGTTCAGTTCCGAATTGGGCGCATAGGAAACGTATGCCGAGTAGGCCAGGCTTTTGCTTTCCCGGATCTCCTGGAAAACAATGGATGACAGTCCACGCCCGAAATATTCGTTAAATACATTGATCTTTCCAAAATTCTCCGTGTTTACGGTATGTCCTTTTCCGGCTTTGCTCATTTCCATCTGTACCATATCGTAGTCTACGAAATAGACATCGCCCAGTGTTTCCGGCTCAGGATAATGCTTAGCCGTAGGAACTTCATATTTTTCATCCCGGACGTATGCGGAGATCATTGAGTTGAAACGGTCTGCATCTTTACCGTAAAAGAAAATCTGGTATGGAAACAGGAAAAGTTTCCTGATCCGGTCCGTAAAGGCTTCTGCCTGGGAAATTTCCAGTTCCTCTCTTGAAATAACATCTGTAAAACGGGAAAATTCACCCATTTTCGTATAGTTGGTAAGGGCAGTCATGATGCGGCCTTTATCCTTTTTTACGGCAGCGCGGTTTTCGAGTACGGTCTCTACAAACTGGCGGTAAATTTCCTGATCGGGCAGTACCTCGTACATCCAGTGCTGAAGCAGTTCAATCCCTTTGATGATATTTTCTTCCAGCCCGCTCAGCGAGATCGTCAGCTGGTCATTGGTGGTCTTGAAATCATTGGTTACCCCGATCCTGAAAAACTCTTTCTTGAGGTCGTCCGGCGAAAAACGGCCGGTTCCCAGGTATTGAAGGAGCTGGGTGGAAATCCCCAGGTCACGGTCATGGTCGCTTCCGAAAGGGAAGATAAAATGTACCTGGGCAATATCGTTGTATTTGTTCTTAACGGAACTTATCGTTTTGCCGTTGATGGTGCCGGTCTTTATTTCTTTATCATAATCGATGAATTCCGGAGCAATATCTGGTGTTTTTTCAGACAAAATTTCCCTGAGGAAATCAGATTGTGCCTCACGGTTGATCTTGATGGGCGTAATGCCGGGGTTGTCAACCCTCAGCAGCTTGTCATTGATTCCTTTTTCTTTATAGATGATCACGTAGTTTTCCCTGAAAAAATCATTGGCAAAACGTACTACTTCTTCTTTGGTAAAAGCAGCATATTCTTCCATTTCGTTCAGTTCCTGCTGCCAGGTCCTTCCTTTGATATAGGTGTCGTAGAGGTTGGTGGCAAGGCCGTCTGCCGTTTCCATGGCTTTCATCCGCTGGATTTTAAAATCGTTGATGATGGCCGGCAGCATCCATTCCGGGAATTCCCCTTTCTTCACCAGTTCCAGCTGTTCCAGCACGAGGTGTTTTGCTTCATCAAGGGTCTGGGTCTCTTTCGGGACGGCAACAATGGAGAAATAGCCGTATTCTTTCAGTCCTACGGAATAGGACTGCCCCCACAGCAGCTTCTGGGTCTGGTTGATATTAAGGTCCATGAGCCCGGCTTCATTCCTGTTGGTGAGGATATTTGCTACGATGTCCGCCAGCATGGCTTCCCGCGTTCCATAGCTGTCGGTCCGCCAGGCCAGCTGCACCCTGGCGGTAGTAGGGCTTTTTACCGTTCTTCTCACAATTCCCGTTATCGCTTCTTCCGCTACCGGCGTCTTTGCAGGAAGCTCACGGTAAGGGAGGTCCCCGAAATACCGGTCGATCAGCTGTATGGTTTCTTCAAAATCCAGATCGCCTACCATTACCATTGCGTAATTATTGGGAACGTAATATTCGTCAAAATATTTATGGATGGCTTTCATGGAAGGGTTCCTGAGATGCTCAGCTCTACCGAGGGTGGTCTGCTGTCCGTTCGGGTGGTTCGGGAACAGCGCGTCCATCATCTCGTATTGCACCAGCCTTGAATCATTATCCTGTGCGCGGTTGAATTCTTCGTATACCGATTCCAGTTCGGTGTGGAATAGCCGCAGCACAAGGTCGGAAAAGCGGTCTTTCTCTATTTTCAGCCATTTTTCCAGCTCATTGTTGGGGATGTTGTTTTTATATACGGTTTCATTAAACCACGTATGCGCATTGGTGCCGGTAGCACCCAGTGAGGAAATGGCTTTATCATATTCGTTGGCAATGGCATAGCGGCTGGCTTTCTGGGACACACGGTCGATATTCCGGTAGATTTCCTTCTTTTTTTCGGGATCCGGTTCTGCTTTATGCTGTTCATAAAGGTCTGAAATCTGGTCCAGCAGTTTTTTTTCTTCGTCCCAGTTCAGGGTTCCGAGCTTTGAGGTTCCCTTGAACATCATGTGTTCCAGGTAATGGGCGAGTCCGGTATTGTCTGCAGGATCGTTATTGCTTCCCGTTCTTACCGGAATATAGGTCTGTATTCTCGGGGCATCCGTATTCCGTGCCAGGAAGACCTTCAGTCCGTTTTTTAAAGTGTAGGTTCTTACCTTATTTTCATCGTAGGTAACGGTAGTATATTCGTAGTTGTTCCGGTCGGTATATTTTTCTTCCTTATATTTTTTGTCTGTCATAACGGTCATTTCATTTCACTCTATGCATGAAGTCATACAAATGTAAGCAATCGCAGGGGAAAC
>JAKOOI010000206.1 GCA_022701475.1 Weeksellaceae bacterium | reverse complement strand
GTCCCATATCCGCATTCACCATTTCCTGGATCTCGTGGATCGTCGATCCGTAATACGAATCATCAAAAACAGGAGGCAGCTCAAAAATCTGGTCTAGTTTCTGTGAAAAGGCTTTTCTCCCGCCCATCAGTTTAGCCAGTCCTTCGATATCCTGGAATACCGACCAGGTGTAATGCCAGGAATTTCCTTCCGTGAAGGCATCGCCCCATTTAAAAGGATTAAAAGGAGCCTGGAAGCTTCCGTCGCGGTTTCTTCCGCGGGCCAGCTTGGTTTCGGGGTCGATTACTTTCCTGAAATTCTGCGAGCGGCGATAATATTCTTTCCATTCGGATTCCGGTTTTCCCAAGGCTTTTCCCAATTGGGCAATCGCGAAATCATCGTAGGCATATTCCAGTGTCCGCGCTGCATTTTCATTGATTTTTACATCATAAGGAACATAACCCAGTTCTTTATAATACTGAATTCCCAGTCTTCCCGTTGCCTGCGGTCCTTCATTGTTGGCTCCGTGAAGCAGAGCCTGGTACAGGGTTTCAATGTCGTAGCCGCGTAAGCCTTTCACGTAAGCATCGGCCACTACGGAAGCGGAAGTGTTGCCGATCATGATATCGGAATAGGAGGGGCTCGACCATTCGGGAAGCCAGCCGCCTTCTTTGTAATCGTTAATCAGCCCTTTCTGCATTTCCACATTGATTTCCGGATAGACCAGGTTCAGGAAAGGATAGAGTGCCCTGAAGGTATCCCAGAAACCGGTTCCGGCAAAACGGTAACCGGCTTCTGTCTTCCCGGAGTACGGGCTGTAATGAACAACTTGTCCGGCCTTATTGATTTCATACATTTTGTGCGGGAAACAAAGCATTCTGTAGAGGCAGGAGTAAAAAGTCCGCATCTGATCAACGGTTCCGCCGGCAACTTCCACTTTTTTCAGTTTATCATTCCACGCATGCCTGGCTTTGCTGAAGGTATCGTTAAATGAATCTTGAGCCAGTTCCCGCTGCAAATTCAGTTCTGCCTGTTCCGGGCTGATGAATGAAGAAGCGACCTTCAGGTTTACTTTTTCCCCCTTTTTCGTGGCAAAACCGATGACAGCTCCGCAGTGGTCTCCGGTAATTTCCAGAGCATCCTTTACGAAATCTTTGTCTTTCCATGCTGAATATTTTGCAAAAGGCTTATCCGCATAAATCACGAAGTAATTTTTAAAACCCGTCAGTTTTCCGCGGGAATATCTCGTAGAATATCCAACGATCTTATTTTCTGAAGGAATGATCCTGATGCCGGAGCCTTTATCAAATGCATCCACGACAATCCATGAGTTTTCGGAATCGGGATAGGTTAACCTTAGCTGTGCTGCTCTTTCCGTAGGTGTAATTTCTGCCGTTACATTGTGATCAGCAAGATAAACCCTGTAATAGTAAGGCTTTGAAACTTCGGATTTATGGGAAAACCAGCTTGCTCTTTCTTCTTCGGTAAAACGCATTTTCCCGGTTATAGGCATGATTGAAAACATTCCGTAATCGTTCATCCAGGGTGAAGGCTGATGCGTCTGTTTGATCCCGCGGATTTTATCGGCATCGTAGGTATACTGCCAGCCGTTTCCGTTTTTTCCGGTCTGCGGCGTCCAGAGGTTCATTCCGTGGGGAACGGCGACGGCAGGATAGGTATTTCCATTGGAAAGGGAAGGTTTAGACAATGACCCGATTAATGGGTTAACGAATTCTTCAGGATGTTCCGGGGCGTTTTCAACCCACTGCGCGTGAAGCGAAAAAGGAATCACCAGAAGGATAAGCAGAAGTTTTTGCATAAGCTGAATTAAGATTAAAGTGCGGTAAATTACGGAGTAAAAAGATAACTATTTATTGCTGAATAAAATCACTCAATCTTGAAAAATTTATGTGGTAAGGCTGATGCCTGACAGGATAGCTGACCTGGAAAACGAAAAAGAAAGCAACCACTAACCGACGCAATGGCCTGGTTTTTATCCTTTGAATTAATTTTCTGTGCTTTAGAAATAAGAATAAGGAATTATCTTTCATTTTATTATCTTTGCAAATTACATAGTTCTTAAATGAAAAACATACGAAATTTTTGCATAATCGCTCACATCGACCATGGTAAAAGTACTTTGGCAGACCGTCTTCTGGAGTATACCAATACGGTAACCCAAAGAGAGCTGCAGTCACAGACGCTGGATGATATGGATCTGGAGAAGGAACGCGGAATCACCATTAAATCCCACGCCATCCAGATGGATTATGAGCTTAACGGCGAGAAATATATCTTAAACTTAATCGATACCCCGGGACACGTAGACTTTTCCTACGAAGTTTCCCGTTCCATAGCAGCCTGTGAAGGAGCGCTTCTTATCGTAGATGCGGCCCAGAGCATCCAGGCCCAGACCATCAGTAACCTGTACCTGGCACTGGAAAATGACCTGACGATCATCCCGATCCTGAATAAAATCGATCTTCCGTCGGCAAACCCTGAGGAGGTAACCGATGAGATCATGAATCTGATCGGCTGTGATTATGAGGATGTATTAAGGGTTTCCGGAAAAACGGGAGAAGGGGTCCACGATCTTCTGGAGCAGATCGTTAACAGAATTCCTGCTCCGGTAGGTGATCCGGAGGCGCCGCTGCAGGCGCTGATCTTTGACTCGGTATACAATCCGTTCAGAGGAATTGAAGCGTATTTCAAGGTGGTAAACGGAAGCATTACGAAAAATGAAAAGATCAAATTTTTCGCAACCGGAAAAGAATACGGTGCTGATGAAGTAGGAACGCTGAAACTCAAGCAGGTTCCGAAGAAAACAATAGAATGCGGTGATGTAGGATACATCATTTCCGGGATTAAAGATGCCCGTGAAGTAAAGGTGGGAGATACCATTACTTCCTTTGTGAATCCTGCCGCTGCCCCGATCGACGGCTTTGAAGAAGTAAAACCGATGGTTTTCGCAGGTATTTACCCAATTGAGTCTGAAGATTTTGAAGAACTGAGATTTTCACTGGAAAAACTGAGACTGAATGATGCTTCCCTGGTGTTTGAGCCTGAAAGTTCCGCAGCACTTGGTTTCGGGTTCCGTTGCGGATTCCTGGGCATGCTGCACATGGAAATCGTTCAGGAACGTTTAGACAGGGAATTTGATATGAATGTGATTACCACGGTACCCAATGTATCCTATCATGGATATTCCAAAAGAGATCCCGAAACTTCAATTCTGATCAATAACCCGTCTGAGATGATTGATCCGAACCTTCTGGACAGGGTGGAGGAACCGTATATCAAAGCTTCTATCATCACCAAATCCGATTTTGTAGGTGCGGTCATGACGCTCTGTATTGAAAAAAGGGGCGAAATCGTCAACCAGAGCTATCTTACGGCAGATAGGGTGGAACTGACTTTCAATATGCCTCTGGCTGAGGTAGTTTTTGACTTCTATGACCGTCTGAAATCTATTTCAAAAGGCTACGCGTCATTCGATTATTCGCCGATCGGGATGCGTTCTTCTAAGCTGGTAAAAATGGATATCCTGATCAACGGCGATATGGTCGATGCTTTGTCTTCCCTGATCCATGATTCCAATGCTTACTACATCGGTAAGAAAATGTGTGAGAAGCTTCGCGAGCTGATTCCGAGACAACAGTTTGATATTGCGGTTCAGGCAGCCTTGGGTGCGAAAGTAATCGCCAGGGAAACTATTAAAGCGTTGAGAAAAGACGTTACCGCAAAATGTTACGGTGGGGATATTTCCAGAAAGAGAAAGCTTTTGGAGAAGCAGAAGGAAGGAAAGAAAAAAATGAAGCAGATCGGAAGGGTAGAAGTACCGCAGTCAGCATTTATGGCTGTACTGAAGCTGAATGACTAAATAAAAAGAGCCGGTAAAAGGCAAAAAAATAAGAGAAATCCGCAGACGCCATCTGCGGATTTTTTTTGTTTATGATTCAGATTGTTTTTTTTATGTTAACTAAACCGTAACTTTGTGTACTCATAACGCAAATTTAGTATATGGCAGGTTCAAAGAAGTTACAGGATATCAAAGTAGCCGTGGATGCGGTAGTTTTCGGGTATTTCGATAAAAAAGACCTCCAGGTACTTTTAATCCAAAGGAACATTGAGCCT
>JAKOOI010000021.1 GCA_022701475.1 Weeksellaceae bacterium | reverse complement strand
TATAATAATCCTGGATTTCCTCCATGATTTCAAGGAAGGGTACGGTAGCAATCCTTTCATAAGGAATGGTGTAGCCCAGATAGACGGTATTTCTTTTGAAATCTCCGGCAGCCAGTACGATAGGGACTTTTGCCGCCAGTGCCATATGGTAAAAACCTTTCCGCCATTTCGGAACCCAGCTCCGGGTCCCTTCGGGGGTGATTACGAGACTGAAATCATCTTTGGCGAATTGCCGGGCCACGAAATTCACAAGGTCGTTCTTCTGGCTCCTGTCAATCCCGATGCCGCCTAATGCCTTTACGATGCCACCATACCACGATTTGGTGTGGGCATCCTTGATAATGATTTTAAGGGGCTTCTCCAATGACCAGTAGGCCAGGTTCCCCAGGATATATTCCATATTGTGGGTATGGGGCGCTACTACAAGAATACAGCGGTTCAGGACTTTTGCATCGCCCTGAAGAACAACCTTCCATCCCAGTAATTTCAGCATCAGCCTGCCAAAAAGCTTTCTCATATCTCTAGAATTAAAAACAAAAAAGTATAACCAAAGCGGTTATACTTCTGCAAATATATTGAAATATTATTTCTTAAAACAAACCGCTGATTAAATCCACGATTTTCATTACGATTTCTAATGCCAGTTGTACCATGATGTTAAATATTTTTGAGTAGTTGGTTGGTTATGTTTTTATTATCACAAATGTAAACTTTTTTCTTTATATAGCACACTAAAAAAGTTAATTTTTTTACATTCTTCAGAGAGAAGAAGGGTGTGAATTTCAAACGGTTGAGGTTATCCGTTCACACCTTCTGCCACTCTCTGCAGGGAGTTGTTTATTTTGTTTTGATGGTAATTTCGTTTTTATCCTGATCTACGTTGAAATCGATGTTGGCGCCTTTCATTTTTCTGATGCTGTTTTTCATTGAATCGATCACCCGGTCTGCCTGTTTGCTTGGAACTTTTTTGCCGTTGATGATGATGCTGTCGCTGTCGTCATCAGAATATTCAATAGTAGAGCCGTTTACGGTAATCTTATTGTCGCTGATCTTTATATTTCCGTTCTCGTCCTTGTCCTGTTCCATGTCATTGATGCCGTCTGCATTCAGGTCTCCGTCGAAAGCAATGCCTTCATGTTTCAGCGCAATCACTTTGGTATTGAGGGGCAGTACCAGTTCATAATCCACGTTATAGCTTCTGAACCTCTGGTCGTAAGGGTATTTGATGTAGTTCGGGAGAATCACTTTGTTGTCCACAATTTCTACCGGTACGCTCATGTTCAGGGGAAGGTTATATCCTTTTGCTTCTTTTCTGATGATCAGGTAAGGGGTTTTCACATCGGTTTTTCTGGTGACGTCTACATGGATCCAGTCTCTTTTGTAAACAGAAACCTTGTCAGAGTACAGATCGTCATCATATCCGGTGAAATTCTGGGGAATGCTGATCTGCTTCAGGTCTACATACACCGTATCCGAGCTGGTATTGATCGCTACTTCTTCCGTATCTTCTTTATGTCCTTTGAAGAACATGTCCCTTTTGGCCATGCTTACCCCGAAATAGCTTCCTAAAGCGATCAGGGCAAGGAAAAGCGCGCCCAGTACCCAGCCGATGTTTCTCAGTCTCGTTTTCGGGGAGAAAATTTTGATGCTCAGCAGGCTGAAGATGATGGCCGGGATCAGGGAACCGATAATCATCATCGCTACCAGGATCTGATCCATACCGTTTTCGTCCATATAAAACCGCATCTCATTGGCTCCCGGGAAGTCGGAATTAGCTCCGAAAAGCCCGAATACTACAAATGCTCCTACAATACAGCCGACAGCCATTATCGCGAAAAATGCACCGACAATATATTTTAATACATTCCAGATTCCGCTGCTTGCATTATTGATATAAGGTTTGTTTTCGATATAGATTTCCCCTGCTCTGGTCGTGGTTTCATTGGCAAACTGTACCAGCTTGCTGGATTCTTCCTTTAGGTTATCAAAATTCAGCGGTTTGCCTTTCATTTTAAGGAAATCCGATGCCGTTTCGGCTTTTGGGAGAACCGCCCACAGGATAAAATAAAGAAGGACAACAAGCAGTGAAGAGCCGGGTGCAATCCAGAGGAAGATAAATGCGCCGATCCAGATCAGTCTCATTACGGTGATATCCATTCCTGCATAGGCAGCCAGACCTGCACAGACCCCGGCGATTTTCTGTCTTTCCGGATCCCGGAACAATTGCCTTCTATCAGTAGCATCAGTTCCGGAGGAATAGCTTTTTTCGGTATTTTTCTCAGAATAGTACGCTTCTTCCTGCTCTTCAATCTTCTCTGGCGTCCCGATCTGGGCAATGACCCTTTCCACATCGGTATCATTGATCACTTCACGCTTGGCCATTGAATCCCGGAAAATTTCCACCATCCTGATTTCGATGTCGTGCATTACCTCATCAGCTTCGGAAGCATCCAGTGAGCTTCGCAGGGCGTTCAGGTAATCGCTGAGTTTTATATACGCATGTTCTTCGATCGTAAAAGAAAAACCTGCAAGTCCTATTGAGAGTGTTTTGTTCATAGCTTTGTTTTTTTAATGTTTTTGAGTGATTTGATTAACGGCTGCCGTCAGGTCGTTCCAGGTATTCTGGAGCTCATCCAGGAACAGTTTTCCTTTTTCCGTGATCTGGTAGTATTTCCTTGGAGGTCCTCCGGTAGATTCTTCCCAGCGGTAAGACAGGAATTCCCCGTTTTTCAGTCTGGTAAGAAGAGGGTAGAGGGTTCCTTCCACTACGTCCAGTTTTCCTTTTTTCAGCTCGTCGATCAGATCGGAAACATACATCTCGCGGTGATTGATGAGACTTAAAATACAGAATTCCAGAATCCCTTTTCGCATTTGCGCTTTGGTATTTTCAGTATTCATCTTTAATAAGTTTTGTTAATTAGTTAAAGAATCCGGTTTCCTGCTCCCAGCTGGTTGAGCCTTCCCCGATTCTACATTACAAAGATATGTAATAAAAATGGTAATATGCAATACAAAGTAGTGAAATAAAATTATAAAACTAATTAACTAATTGAAAATCAGTATAATTATTTTTTACTGTGAAAAGACTGTTCAGCTGAAAATTGAAATTATTCCGGGTTTCTGATGATTTTTCCCTTGACACTTACCGGCCGTAAAGTGACCAGTGCCTTCTTCTCGAGGGTATCCTGGTAAGAAACAAAACTGAAATGCTGATAGAATCTGCGGATGATCAATGCCATCTCCATTACGGCAAAATGTTCACCGATGCAGAGCCTGGGTCCGGCACCGAAAGGGTAGTAAGCAAAATTTTTCGCGTTTTCATCATCGAAACGTTCCGGGATAAAGGAATCCGGATCTTTCCAGTATCTGGAATTCCGGTGCAGTCCGCTGATGTAAAGGATGATAAAGGTACCCTTAGGCCAGGAATATCCGCCGAAGCGGTCGTCTTCCAGTGCCTGCCGGTCGATGGCCCATGCCGGGGAATGCAGCCGCATCGATTCCTTGATGATGTTGGATGTAAAGGATTTCTTCATCAGGCTTTCCGGCGTAAAAGCGGCTTCTCCCTCACCGGCAATTTCCTGCCGCAGCTTTTCTTCCGCTTCCGGATGGCGGCTGATTTCAAAAAAGATAAAGCTCAGCGCATTGGCCGTAGTTTCATGGCCGGCGATGAAGAGAATCAGCATTTCATCCACCAGCTGTTCGTCAGACATGGGGAGGCCTGTATCTTCGTACCGTGCCCGGATCAGCATGTCCAGGAGATCGTTTTTCTCCTCACCGGAACTTCTTCTTTTTTCCAGCACGCTGTGGATAATGGCTTTCGAACGTTTGC
>JAKOOI010000181.1 GCA_022701475.1 Weeksellaceae bacterium | reverse complement strand
AACATTGCCCTGTGGGGCCTTGCCTTCAAAGCCAATACGGACGACATCCGTGAAGCCTCTTCACTGGACAACATCAGGCTGCTGCTGGAAAAAGGCGCTCATATTACAGCATATGATACCATTGCGGAAGAAAACGTACGCAAGGTGCTGGGGGATAAGATCCGATACTCCAAGAATATGTATGAAGCCCTGGAAAATGCAGACGCCCTGTTTATTGCCACGGAATGGCCCGAATTCAAGAATCCGAACTTTGAGCTGATGGCACAGCGGATGAATAATAAAGCTATTTTTGACGGCAGGAACATGTTTCCGCTGGAACTTCCTGAGCAAAACGGATTTTATTATAAAAGTATCGGACGTAAAACCATTATTAATTAAGAAAGATGAAAAATATAATTATTACCGGCGGTGCCGGATTTATCGGCTCCCATGTCGTAAGAGAATTTGTAAAAAACAATCCCGACAAAACGATTATCAATCTGGATGCACTTACGTATGCAGGAAATCTTGAAAACCTGACGGATATCGAAAACGAACCGAATTATGTTTTCGAAAAAGCAGACATCACAAAACCTGAAGAATTAAGAAAAGTATTCGAAAAATACCACCCTGATGCCGTTGTACACCTGGCTGCTGAAAGCCATGTAGACCGGAGCATTACGGATCCGATGGCGTTTATCAACACCAATGTCAACGGAACAGCCAACCTCCTGAACCTCTGCAAAGAGTTCTGGACCCTGAATCCCGATCACACGCACGGAAGATTCCCGGATGAGAAAAGGACCTGTCTTTTCTACCATGTCTCTACAGACGAAGTATACGGGAGCCTTGGTGAAACAGGCTTTTTCCTGGAAACCACATCATATGACCCGCAGTCACCGTATTCCGCATCGAAAGCAGCTTCCGATCACCTGGTAAGGGCTTACGGAAATACCTATGGAATGCCCTTCATCGTATCCAACTGTTCCAATAACTACGGCCCGAACCATTTTCCTGAAAAGCTGATTCCGCTTTGCATCTCCAACATCATCAACGAAAGGCCTCTGCCGATCTACGGTGACGGAAAATATACCCGCGACTGGCTGTTTGTGATTGACCATGCCAGGGCCATCCACCAGATCTTCAACGAAGCCCGGACAGGGGAAACCTACAATATCGGAGGCTTCAACGAATGGCAGAACATCGACCTGGTAAAAGAGCTGATTAAACAGATGGATGAAAAGCTCGGAAATCCGGCCGGCCATTCCGAGAAGCTGATCACCTATGTTAAAGACAGGCCGGGCCATGATAAGCGTTATGCCATCGATGCGACCAAACTGAATAAGGACCTGGGATGGAAACCTTCCGTTACCTTTGAAGAAGGACTGGGGAAAACCATCGACTGGTACCTGGAGAACAAAGAATGGCTTGAGCATGTAACGAGCGGGGACTACCAGAAATATTACGAGAAACAATACAACTAATACGACACAACATATGAAAGGAATTATATTAGCCGGAGGCTCCGGAACAAGACTTTATCCCCTCACCATTGCCGTAAGCAAGCAGCTGATGCCGGTTTACGATAAACCGATGATCTATTATCCGCTGTCTACCTTATTGCTGGCAGGGATTAAAGATATACTGATCATCACTACTCCGCATGACCAACCCGGGTTTGTCAAACTGCTGGGAGACGGCTCGCAGATCGGCTGCCATATCGAGTATGTGGTTCAGCCGAGCCCGGATGGACTGGCACAGGCTTTTATCCTGGGAGAACATTTCATCGGAAACGATGCGGCAGCCCTGGTTTTAGGTGACAACATTTTCTATGGTTCCGAAATGGGAACACTGCTTAAGAACAAGACGAACCCGGAAGGCGGAGTGGTCTTTGCCTATCACGTTTCGGATCCTGAGCGCTACGGCGTCGTAGAGTTCGACGGTGATTTCAAGGCTGTTTCCATTGAAGAGAAACCATTGGAACCGAAATCGAACTATGCCGTTCCCGGCCTCTATTTCTATGATAACGAAGTAGTGGACATTGCAAAGAACATCAGCCCGTCACCGCGCGGAGAGCTTGAAATTACCGATGTAAATAACGTTTATCTGCAAAAAGGAAAACTGGAAGTAGGCGTTCTCGACCGGGGAACCGCATGGCTGGATACCGGTACTTTCGATTCCCTGAACGATGCTTCCGAGTTTGTACGCGTTATTGAGAAAAGACAGGGTTTCAAAATCGGCTGTATTGAAGAAATCGCTTTCCATAATAAATTCATCAACGAAGAAAAACTGCTGGAAACTGCTGCCAAATATGGTAAGAGCGGTTATGGGGAATACCTGAAGCAGCTTATCAAATAAACTGACTGTCTGCTTATTCCACCTGAAAAGGCAACCCGCAGACATCTTGTTTATCTTAGTACTTTACAATGCATCTCTTTATATTCCTGAGATATAAAGAAGATTGATGTTGGTGTACTTAACTTATCAATCATTGTTCTAAATTTGCTAAAAATTTTATTTTGAAAACCACCGTCTATACTTCTGATAAAAAGACCCACTTTTTTCAGGAACTGAAAGCTATTTACCGGGATACCAGGACCTCCAATTTCCTGGCCTATCAAATGGCTAAAAGGGATCTTCAGTCACAGTACCGGCAATCCCTGCTGGGCTTTTTCTGGGCATTCGCACCCATCATCACCAATTCCCTGGTCTGGATATTCCTAAGCAGCTCGGGCACCGTGAACGTGAATGCAGACAGCAGTATTCCCTATATTGTATTTGTGGTGATCGGAACTACGCTATGGAGTATTTTCACAGAAGCTCTTTTGATCCCGCTTACTTCTGTAAACGGGGCAAGGTCTATCCTTTCTAAAATTAACTTTCCGAAAGAAGCGCTTCTGATATCGGGCTTTTATAAGATGCTTTTCAATCTTATCCTGAAACTTATCCTGATTGCAGGGATCCTGGCCGTATATGGGATTGTGCCGGGAAGCGAAATCCTGTTATTTCCTTTCATACTGGCCGTTATTACCATTTTTTCGTTCAGTATCGGACTTTTGTTTACCCCGATAGGACTTATTTACACGGACATCAGTAAAATTATAACCAC
>JAKOOI010000087.1 GCA_022701475.1 Weeksellaceae bacterium | reverse complement strand
GAACTGATGATGGACGATCTCCGGGACTATCGTTTTTACAAAGAAGACCTCATTCATCCCAACAGCCAGGCGGTCAGTTATATCTTCGAAAAGTTCGGAAATGCATATTTTTCCGGGCAGGTCAAGGAATTCATCACCGAGAATTTTAAAATCAATAAAGCCCTGGAGCACAGAAGCAGTGATGAAAAAGATCCGAAGTACATCCTGTTCCGTGAAAAGCTGCAGCAGCGGATTGAAGGCCAGCGTAGAAAAGTAAGGCACAAAATATTTCCTGATGATTGATTTTAGGACACTGGAGTATCTGAAAAGCGGAAACCTGCGCCAGCAGAGAGCCTGTGAAGTACTTATGAAGTACAGGGTTTTCGACGTGTTACAGGATTATCACCCGGTACTGGCGGGAACTTTTCCCATCGGAATCGATGTCGAAGGGAGCGACCTGGATATTATCTGTCAAATAGACCCTGATCTTGAAGGGAATCTGCTACAGGAGCTGGTTCTCAGTAAGATCATGCCTGAAAACACCGAGGTTGCTGTTGAGAACAGCAGCATTGGCGGAGAGAAATCAATCGTAATACATTTCATGCTGGAAGAGTTCCCGATAGAAATTTTCGGGCAGAACAAGCCGGCTACTTTACAGAATGCTTATCGGCACATGATAGCCGAATACAGAATATTACAGGAAAAAGGAGAAGATTTTAAACAAGAGATAATAAACCTGAAGAAAAGAGGGATCAAAACGGAGCCGGCATTCGGAATGTTGCTGGGATTGAAAAGCCCGTATGAAGATCTCCTGAAATTATAAAAGAAAAGATATGATAGATACCCATACCCATCTGTATGCTGAAGAATTCGATGAAGACCGTGCAGAAGCCATTCAGAGAGCAGTCGATAAAGGAATTACTAATTTTTACCTTCCTGCCATCGACTCGGAATCCCATGGGAAGATGCTGGAGCTGGAAGCAGCGTATCCCGGCCAGATATTTTCCATGATGGGGCTGCACCCCTGCTATGTAAAACCGGAAACCTGGCAGGAAGAACTGAAAATCGTCAGGGATTATCTGGACCAGCGGCATTTTCCGGCTGTAGGGGAAATCGGGATCGACCTGTATTGGGATAAATCCACGCTGGACATTCAGGTAAAAGCTTTTGAACAGCAGATCGACTGGGCTATTGAGAAAGACCTCCCTATTGTAATCCATACCCGGGAAAGCTTTGAAGAAACCTTTGAGGTACTGCAAAGAAAGAAACATCCGAAGTTGCGGGGAATATTCCACTGCTTTTCAGGAAACCTGGAGCAGGCAAGACATGCCATTGATCTTAATTTTATCCTGGGCATCGGTGGGGTAGTCACATTTAAGAACGGGAAGATCGATCAGTTCCTCCATGAAATTCCGCTGGACAAAATTGTACTGGAAACCGACGCTCCGTACCTGGCTCCGGTTCCTTACCGCGGAAAGCGGAATGAAAGCGCCTATCTTGACCTGGTAGCCGGAAAGCTGGTGGACATCTACGGAAAGAATTTCGCGGAAATCGACAGCGCAACTACAGCTAATGCTGCCGGCATATTTGTGCATTCCTAAAAAACCACGCCTTTATCCATAAAAAAGCCTTCCGGACGGAAGGCTTTTCTCTTGTTATTTCTTTCTTGTGAAATTCTTATTCTTAGGTTTGCTGAAGCCGGTTGAAGCTCCGCCGGATTCCGGTTTGTTCCTGTTGTTTCCGCCGGACCTTGGTGCACCGGATCCTCCTCCTGCTTTCGGGCGGTCTGTACGGGGCATAAAGGGCTTGTTATTGGAATCCCTTTTCTGGGCTACCAGGTTATCCGTATGGAAAGGATGGTCCTTCACAATCGGAATCTTCATACCGATGAGTTTCTCCGTATTTTTAAGGTTCATCAGGTCCAGTCCGTCAACAAAGGAAATGGAGGTTCCTTCCGCTCCGGCTCTTCCCGTCCTGCCGATACGGTGAACATAGGTCTCCGATACGTCGGAGAGCTCGAAATTGACAACGTACTTAAGCTCGTCGATATCAATTCCTCTGGCTGCAATATCCGTAGCAACCAGGACTCTGGTTTTTCCGGATTTGAAATTACTCAGGGCATTCTGACGGGCATTCTGCGATTTGTTTCCATGGATGGCTTCCGCAGTAAGATGGTCTTTCTGAAGCTTTCTGGCGATTTTATCAGCTCCATGCTTCGTTCGTGAGAACACCAGTACGGAATCGGAGATGTCGTTCTTTAAAATGTGGGTAAGAAGGTCAAGCTTATTGTCTTTCTCAACAAAATATACCGATTGTTTGATGGTTTCTGCAGTAGAGGAAACCGGGGTCACTTCCACCTTTACCGGATTATTCAGGATCGAGTCTGCCAGTTTCTGGATTTCCGCAGGCATGGTAGCAGAGAAAAACAGGGTCTGTCTTTTCTGTGGCAGAAGCTTGATGATTCTTTTTACATCATGCACAAAACCCATATCCAGCATCCTGTCGGCTTCATCCAGTACGAAAATTTCAAGGTTTTTCAGGCTGATGATTCCCTGCGCGATAAAATCAAGCAGTCTCCCGGGAGTCGCCACCAGGATATCCACTCCTTTTCTGAGCGCGATTTCCTGATTCCCCTGTTTTACTCCTCCGAAGATAACCAGATGCTTCAGCGGAAGGTATTTTCCGTAGGCTTTGATGTTTTCTTCGATCTGGATGGCCAGCTCTCTGGTAGGGGTGAGTATTAAAGCTTTGATATGCCTGTTCGGCGTCTTATTTTTAGAAAGATTCTGTAAAATAGGAATGGAAAAGGCAGCTGTCTTACCGGTTCCGGTCTGCGCGCAACCCAAAAAGTCCCTGCCCTGAAGGATATCAGGAATAGATCTTTCCTGGATCGGGGTAGGAGTAGTGTATCCTTGTTCCTGAACTGCCTTGGCAATCGGGTCTATTAAATTTAAGTCTGTAAAATTCAAATGAATCGTTTTTTATAATTTACAATAAAAATTCCTTCAAAAAGAAGGAATTATGTATGCAAAGGTAACGTAAATATTTTTAAGTGGTTAATTTACTTTTGTCCACTGCTGATTATTTCTTAAATCTTCGAAAAATTTATAAAGTGCTGCCAGCTTTTCCGTGCCCCTTTTTCCGTAATCTTCTGTATTCTTCATGCTCCCGTCACGGAACCTGATGCGTAAATAAGAAGTAGGCAGATCGGAGATATTCCTTTCACCGTATTTGGCGTTCAGCCCTTTTACATTCAAGCCGTCAAGCAATGTGATAAGCCGGTTGTAATCCGCTTCCTTAATGGTTCCTTTAAACGTACCTTCCCTGGGCTTATCGAATTCACCTTTTGAAAATTCCTTTGAAAAATTGAAATGTTCCGCTTCCAGCGTGGCAGTTCTGTCCGGATTGATCGTCATTTTAAAAATAGGGCACGACCCGAAACAAGGCCCGGCTTCATATTCAATGGAAGCATAGGCAGAATTCATTTTCTGCGCAGTACATGAAAACAGGAAAATAAATGCGCAAAGGCCTAATACATATTTCATAAGTAATTTTTTATGGACTTCTCCAAGAACTGTTCCAAATTCAGCAGAGAAAAAAGATGTGCATAAATTAATTCCCTGAAAAGGAATTCAGATAAATTTTCGTTATTTTGACGACCAAAATTCCATTTTTCCTCATGTATAATTTTTTAAAGTCGGCTGTCAGAAAGATCATTCCAAGAAAAATCCTCTTCGAAAATGAAGAAAGGCTGAGAAAAATACTGGTTCCTTTTTACAGGGGAAGCAATAATAAATGCAATGTGTGCGAAACGAAACTCAGGCATTTTGCCCGACTTGCAAACGGAGACCAGATCTGTCCCGTATGCGGCAGCATTTCCCGGACGAGGCGGCTTTATAAACTGTTAACGGAAGAGTTTCTTAAAGAGAATATGGAAGTTCTCGATTTTTCACCTTTCAGGGTTTTATACCGCAAGTGGAAGCGAAAAACCGGTATCCGGTATCATGCTACGGATTTCGGGAACGATTTTATAGCGGATTACCGCTATGACATTACCGCAATAAGCTGTAAAGACGGATCTTTTGATCTCATTATCTGTTATCACATTCTGGAACATATCATTGAGGACAGAAAAGCGATGGATGAGCTTTACCGTGTGCTCAGAAAGAACGGGAAAACCCTTATCCAGACTCCGTTCAAAGAAGGCGAAACATACGAGGACGATTCCATTGATACAGATGAGGGACGGCTGAAGCATTTCGGACAGGAAGACCATGTGAGGATTTATTCTGTAGAAGGGCTGAAATCCAGACTGAGCGAAGCCGGTTTTCAGGTAGAGGTAAAATCTTTCTCTGTAGATTCGTATTATGGTTTTTCCGGGAACGAGAAAGTACTGGTGTGTACAAAATAGCTTTTCCGGTGATCCGCCGCTTTGCGTATATTCGGGCATTAAGGTAATTCACCTGTTTGACCACAGGTCCGGTCATAGGGATTTGCCGGATTACGGGAATACTGAGGGATCCATATCAACATTATAAGATGAACGGGCTGCTGTATTTACTGATTACCCTTTATTTCACATTCCACCATTAAGATTTTCTTTCTTACCCAATCCGATCTGCTTTTCCTGCTCCGGTCATTTAAATAAACAAAGCCGTTCTTTACCAGGATTTCCCTTCCGGGTAACTGAAAAACAGTTTCGACCTTCAGAACTTCCGGTAACGAAACTGAAATTCAGAACCTTCGTCAGGCAATCCACATTTTCATACATGTCAATTGATTTTTACCTGGTAAAACAGTGATATCAATGCAATGAGGCATGCCAAAAAGTGGAAAAATTGGAATAATAACCTGAAATTATATAATTTTTTTATCACGAATGACAATTATATTTGAACAAACAAAAAAATTACTTTAACCGTGAAAAAAAACATCATCCTGGTAACTGCTGTCTTAAGCCTGACAGTCCAAGCTCAATCCTGGAACCTTGCAGGAAATGCAGGAACTAACTCTTCATCTGATTTTGTCGGGACTGCAGACAACCAATCGCTTACTTTTAAAGTTAATAATACTGAAAATATGCGCATGACGCCTACCGGCCGATTCGTTTTCTATGGCATTGATTATCCGGGACAAATCTGGGGAAAGAGCCTTCTATTTGGTGTGGAGTGAATAATTCCTTAGGGAACCAGAATACCGTCTTTGGGATAGGGGCCCTGACATAGTCAACGGGTTCCAACAATGTGGCTGTCGGAGGTAATGCCATGTCCCTGATGACCAGCGGAGACATCAATGTGGCAGCAGGGATAAACAGTATGCGCAATACGGAATCCGGCAGTTATAATACTGCAGTCAATAATTTTGAAGCGGTCAATATAGGCCCGAATATCAACAGCGGTTATACGTTCCCGCAGTTATTACCGGTAGCCGGTCAGCCTGAAAATACGTGTCCTGATGTTTTATATATTACGGTACCGGTATCCGCAAACCAGAATTTCCAGGCTTCAAAATCAATTTTTGCATCTTCTCCTGTAAATAATCAGCTGATTATTAATTATAAGGCAGGCTTAAATGTGGATTTAAATCCGGGATTCTCAGTAAATGCAGTTGCCGAAAGTATGTTTCAGGCTTACATCAGTCCATGTACGATTTCGAATTTTGTCTATCCGGACAGGCTGAGTGAAAAGGGAGCTGCCTTTGCCAAAGGGAATGACGGAATATCTTCTGAGGTAAAAATATATCCTAATCCATCATCAACAGTGGTCAAGATTGATTCAG
>JAKOOI010000004.1 GCA_022701475.1 Weeksellaceae bacterium | reverse complement strand
CTATTTTAAAATCTTTCAGCGAAACATTCAGCGGCGCATTCGGTGACTGGTTTTCGGATTGTAAAAGGATTTCACTGCCGGCGTTGGAAAGCCTGAAATTATCTGCCAGGATTCCTTTGCTGCCGATTTGTATCCTGTTTCCTTCCGCCACGGTCCAGTCGGTATAATTCAGCCGCAGTCCGTTCGGATTCAGGGAAATTTCCGTAATGTCGTTCATGGATTTTGCGTTTCCGGCAATCAGGAACTGGGTCTGATCTTTATCGTCTTTTGTGGTAATATTATAATTAATGATATTATTGGCGACATCTCCTCCGACATTCACCCTGTTCAAGGCGAAACTTGAACTTTTCAGAGCGGCCACACTCAGGTTGTACTGCAAGGCCTGGTTTTCATTGGTAACCCTGATCGCAGCATTTTCAATGGAATTCTCACCATACAGCACCCGCGGAATCTGGCCGTCGATTTCTATTTTCTGGGAATCGGCATCGTAATTTCCGGTCAGGTTAATGGTTTCAAAACTTTTCAGTTCCGGGACAAATTTCCGGATCAGGTCATCGTTTTTGATCTTTGCGTTGAAGGTGAAGAGCTGTCCGGCCTGGATCTTCTGGTTTTTCGCCGGCTTCTGGAACTGGTAATACTGATTAACGGTCTGAGACAGCGCTCCGAAAATCTGGGTCAGCTTATACTTTCCTCTCAGTTCCACGTCAGCAATCTGCGAATTGAACACGATATTGGTGGAATCATTGGTGGAAGAGGCTCTCAGGTTGACTTCCTGTACCGGATACACGTCTTTGCTGTCGGAGAAAGCAAAATCTTTCAGGTTCAGGTACCCATTCAGGTTATCAGGATCAAGGCTGGTAAAATCACCGTCTATTTTTCCGGCAAGGATCATCGGGTCTTTATAGAAACCGAGCTTGTTCAGGTCGAGCTTTATAACCTGGCCATTGATTTTTACCGTAGGGTTTTTCTCATTATACACTCCGGAAGCAGTAAGCTGCAGATTGGCATTGGGATCTTTGGAGTTCAGGACGATATGGTAATTTCCGCGTCTGATTTTTCCGGTAAGGTTCATGTTCTGGTATCGGTATCCTTTGTACACAGCAGATGCAACATGACCTCTCAGGTCGGCATTGGCATTTTTGAAATCAAAGCTTTCGCCTTTGGCGTAAATCTGTGCGGAAACGGCTCCCACTTCTTTATTCTGGATGATCTTTCCGATCTGTAATCCCTGCAGGTTGGCTTTCACATCATACAGTTCCCGGTTTTTCCTTCTCATATCCACTTTGGCATTCACCGACGCATTTCCTAAGGTGGAATACAGGTTGATGTTCGCATCCACCACCTTGGTGGTTCCTTTTGCCATTCCTTTGATGCTCATATGGGAAGGCAGCGAGATGTTGGAAGGGATGGTGTTTTTAGGTACCAGGTTGAAAATGGTTCTGGCTGATGAAGACAGCTCGGCTATTTTCAGGTCGTAATACAGGTTTTCCGGATTCATGGCATTCCTGATCCTTCCGGAAGCGGCTACCCTCAGCTGATCGATGCCGGATACTTTAAGGTTGTTGATCAGCAGGTCATTTACATTTCCTTTCACATTGGCATTCACATTCAGGATGGCGTTCGGGTATTTATTGAACGGCGGGGTAGTCCTCAGCGTCGGAACCAGGTTCAGGATATCGGAGAAGCCTATTTTAGAATCTTTGATATTGGCTGAAATCCTTACGGCTCCTAAATTGGAACTGAGCTGATCAATCGAATTGTAATTCAGGACCACCTCATCGCGCAGTACCGTTTTCGGGGTCTGAAGGTAAAGGTCTTTCAGGTAGGCCTCTTTTTCGTTATAGACAAAGTCGGTAGTGAATTCCTGGATGTCCAGGCCTCTTCCTTCCCGGATTTCTGCCGAGCTTACGGTTCCTGCAAAGGTATTGTCCTGCATTTTGAAACCTTTCACCTCCAGGTTCATTTTGGAAAAGTTCAGGTGATTGAAATCCATTCCCTGTCTTGTGGGAGCGATAGCTGTGTTGTTATAAGCTACCTTCACATCATTGAGCACCAGTTTGCCCAATAATAGGCTTAAAGCTTTCTGCTGATCGGTTGCTTTTGAAACTTCAGGTTCTTTCTTTTCTTCCGGATTGGCATTCTGGGCCGGAAGGTAAAGGTTGGCATTGATGTCCGCTCCTGAAAGGAAGACGTTGGCTACACTGTAGTTGTTGTTTTCCAGGTCAAGCTTGTAGATTTTGGTGCTTAGTTCTTTAAATAAAACCTTGGCAAAAGTTTTCGTATTGTCGTCGCCGTAATCGATGTTGAAATTGGTCAGCTTGATTCCCCTCAGTCCGAGTTTCATCGGCTTCTTATTGTTCAGGGAATCCACTTTTTTCTCCACTTTCTTTGAGACTTCTTCTACCAGGTCCTGTTTCAGCTTCAGTTTTAATCCGTCAAGGTTGATATCATTGACGGCATAGGAATTGTTCTGAAGATCAAACGTCTTCACACGGGTGTCGAAAGACTTGAAATACAGGTTGATGTCATTTTTCGACTGCTGGTCGTTAAAGGTAACTCCGATATCCTGCAGCCTGATCTTGTCCAGGGAAATGATAAAAGGTTTCGACGGGCTTTCCTGCTTGTCACTGGTGGCGAAAGCATCGAGGATATAGTCGAAGTTGAATGTTCCGTCAGGTTTTCTGACGACATTGGCTCTTGCACCCTGGAGATCTACTGAGGTAATGTCTGCCGTAGAGTTGATGAGTTTCATCATATTCAGGCCGACATCAAGCTTTCTGACAGCCAGCAGCGTATCGATATTCTGTCCTTTCAGGTAAAGGTTTTCCATAACGAGGCTGTTGGGAAATCCTATATACACCCTTTCCAGGCTTACTTTGGTCTTGATTTTTTTCTCCAGGTAAACCACCAGTTTATCTTTAACAAAGTTCTGAACGGCCGGCAGTCTGAGGCTGAGAATAAGCAGCACAATAAGAACCACTATGGAAATAATGGTTATGATGAAACGCCGCAAGAGTTTTCTTTTGTTGATTTTCAGTTTCAATAGAGATCGGATTTAAAAACAAATATAATATTACTTCATGTACTTATCATACGATTTTTGTACCCTATCCTGTATACAAAAATCCTGCCTTGACTGCTCTTTTATAGAATTTAGTTGAGTGAACTGTTAAGTGAATGAGTTGATGTGAACAGTCAAAGCCAGGATAAAATGTTCTTAAAAATGCCCCCTTATTATCATTTTTGTAATGAAAAGGTTGAGTAAAAATGAAATTCAGATGTTGATTGGTTTAGTGTTGAAAGGGGGCATGGCATGGTTTAATATGCTGAGATAATAATTATAATTTAATGGTTTCCGTCTTCCCAGCGGGCTTTTTCTCCCTGCGGAGCGGCACCGCCCTGTGCAGGCGTAACGGGTGCAGCTTCCTGATTGATATGGTAAATGTAAGCTGCAATCTTTTCGGCATCCCGGCCGGTGATGGTTCCCTCCTTGATCATCGGCCGCATGGCCGGATTATTGGGAGAGCCGTTCTCCAGCATCCAGAACACGTTCCTGAACAGGCTCTTTTCCTTGATGTTGATCCAGTAGGTATCGGTAAGGTTGGGCCCGATCCCGCCTTTCGCACCTTCGCCGTGGCAGGTAACGCAGTTGGTTTTGAAGAGTTCCTGTCCTTCGGTTACATAATCTGCATTGTATACAGCGGATTCCAGCGTAATCTGTGGCGCTGTCTTTTCAAATTCCTCAATGGATGCCAGCATTACTTTGGTCTCGGCATTCAGCTCGGCATCCGGGTGTGCATAATCCGTAAAAGCAAAGGCTGCCATATATACCGCACAGAAGATAAATCCGAAGTAGAACAATCCGACCCACCATTTCGGAAGCGAATTATCCAGTTCCGTAATGCCGTCAAAGCCATGGTCGATCAGAATATCTTTTTCTTCCGTAGCCGGCTGTTTCTTAAAGGCCGAATTCCACAGCTTCTGGAAATACGGTGTGCTTTTCTCCCGGATGTATTCCGCTTTTTCTTCATCTGCAAGCCGGGAAAAGTTCTGGCTCTCAATCAGGTCCCCGATCGAATTCACGATCAGCAGCAGGATAACTGCGATGAGCATCAGCCCCCAGAAAATGGGAGAAGAGAAATACCCTGAATCATGCGCAAACATTTCGAACGCCATGATGGTAAGGCCTGCTGTAATCAGGATGTATAGGGAAACGGGTGTTCTTGTTTTCATTGGGATGGATTTTATTTATTCTGCACTTGCCGTTTTGATCTGTGTCGTCTTGATATCGGTACCCAATCTTTGCAGGTAAGCGATCATGGCAACGATTTCCCTTTGCTCCAGCGGCACAAAGGCACTGCCTCTGGCTTTCCGGTCTGCTTCTACCTGGGTTTTAATATCCGCAGCTTCTGCGTAGACTCTTTTTACGATGCCTTCCGCCTGATGACCGGCCCATTGATCGGCAGAATCAATTTGTGCTTTGGTATACGGAACATCGAAATAATTTTTCATAAGTTTCATTTTATCCGCCATCTGTACTGTATTCAGTTTATTGGTAATCAGCCATGGGAACCGCGGCATGATGGAACCTGCTGAGGTGATCCTCGGGTTATACATATGCTTGAAATGCCATGAATCGGGATTCCTGCCGCCCTCCCGGTGAAGGTCCGGCCCGGTGCGCTTGGATCCCCAGAGGAACGGGCGGTCATAGATGAATTCCCCGGCTTTGGAGTATTGCCCGTTTTTGCCTTCAAACCTCACGATCTCATCGCGGAACGGCCTGATCATCTGGGAGTGGCAGGCGTTGCAGCCTTCACGGATGTAGAGGTCGCGGCCTTCCAG